>NZ_JBFBCE010000118.1:0-24630 GCF_040689595.1 Streptosporangium sp. NPDC051023
CAGCTGGCCGTCGCCGCCACTGTCGCGATCGCGGTCGGGGTACTGCTCGCGATGACCCATTAACCCGCCGAACCGCGAGATCGGCAGATCCTCGGTCGCCACGTGAACGATGTGCGACTCGGTGTAGACGTCGATGCTGTGCTTGCCACCCTCACGGCCCAGGCCGCTGGCCTTGACGCCGCCGAAGGGGGTGCGCAGGTCACGGACGTTCTGGGAGTTCACCCAGAGCATGCCCGACTCGATCTGCTGGGCGAGCCTGTGCGTGCGGCGCAGGTTGTTCGTCCACAGGTAGGCGGCCAGGCCGTACCGGGTGTCGTTGGCCAGCTCCAGCGCCTCCTCCTCCGTGGAGAACGGCGTGACGCACACGACCGGGCCGAAGATCTCCTCCTGGAAGATCCGCATCTTCGGCGAGACGTCCGCGAACACCGTGGCCGACAGGAAGTTGCCGACCGGCAGGTGGTCGGGGCGCGAGCCACCGGCGACCAGGCGGGCGCCCTCGTCGATGCCGATCTGGACGTACTCCATGACCCGGGCGTAGTGCTCGGGGTGGACCAGCGCGCCCAGCTCGGTCGCCGGGTCGTCGGGGGAGCCGACCTTCACGCGGGAGGCGCGCTCGGCGAACCGCTGGACGAACTCCTCGTAGATCGTGTCCTGGACCAGGACACGCGAGCTGGCCGTGCAGCGCTCGCCGTTCAGGGAGAAGACTCCGAAGACCGCGGCGTCGAGCGCCCGGTCGAGGTCGGCGTCGTCGAACACCAGCAGCGGGGACTTGCCGCCCAGCTCCATCGACAGGGTCTTCAGGTTGTCGGCGGCGTTGCGCATGATGATCTGACCGGTGGTGGTCTCTCCGGTGAAGGAGATGATCGGCACGTCGGGGTGCGCGACGAGCGCGGCGCCCGCCTCCTCACCGATGCCGTGCACGATGTTGAACACACCGGCGGGCACGCCCGCCTCCTCCATGATCTCCGGCAGCAGGCTGGCGGAGAGCGGGGACCACTCGGCGGGCTTCAGGATGACCGGGCAGCCGGCCGCGAGCGCGGGCGCGAGCTTCCAGGTCTCCAGCATGAACGGGGTGTTCCACGGGGTGATCAGACCGGCCACGCCGATGGGCTTGCGGATCACGTAGTTCAGCTGGGCCGAGGCGACCCGGTAGACGTCCTCGCCCAGGGTGGTGATCACGTCGGCGAAGAAACGGAAGTTCTGCGCGGCGCGGTGGGCCTGGCCACGTGCCTGGGTGATCGGCAGGCCGGTGTCACGGCACTCCAGCGCGGCGATCTGGTCGTCCCGCTTCTCGATCGCGTCGGCGATCTTGCGCAGGATGGTGGCGCGCTGCTGGGCGGGCATCTTCGGCCAGGGGCCCTCGGTGAAGGCCTTGCCGGCCGCGGCGACCGCGGCCTCGATGTCCTCGGCCTGACCGGCGGAGACCGTGAGGTACTCCTCGTTGGTCGCGGGCTCGAGGGCGGTGAACGTCGCGCCGGAGACGCTGGGGACGTGTTCCCCGCCGATGTAGTGCTGCAGATTCATCAAGCCACTCCCTCACTCTGGGCCAGCAGTTCGTTGATCCGCTTGATCCCCGCGTCGGTGGGAGTGATCAGCGGCGGGCGGACATGACCGGAGGCGATCAGACCGCGTTGTTCCAAGACCCACTTGGCGGGGGCGGGGTTCGTCTCAACGAACAGCAACTCGACCAGGGGGTGCAGGGCGTAGTGCAGGTCGAGGGCGGTCTGGTGGTCGCCCTCGACGTAGGCGGTGTACATCTTGGCCACGGCGGCCGGGGCGAGGTTGGCCACCGCGCTCACGAAGCCGATGCCGCCGATCGCGAGCAGCGGCAGGCAGAGCAGCTCGATGCCGGACCACATCAGGAAGTCACGGCCGCACTTGTGGAGCACCTGGGAGAAGTGCTCGAAGTCCTTCGTGGTCTCCTTGATGCCCACGATGTTGTCGTGGGCGTAACGGAGCCTGGCGACGGTCTCGGGGGCGATGTCGACCGCGGTCCGCGACGGAACGTTGTAGATGACGATCGGCAGGCTGGGGAACTCCTTGGCGACCGTGGAGTACCAGCTGTAGAGCGCTTCCTGGGTCGGCCGCGCGTAGTACGGGGTGATGACGAGGGCGGCGTCGGCGCCGAGGCGCTCGGCCTCCGCGGTCAGCCTCAGCGTCTCGTCAAGCTTGGCGGAGCCGGTGCCGGGCAGGAACGGCACCCGGTCGCCGGTCTCCTCGGCGACCGCGGCCATCGCCGCGATCCGCTCGTCGATGCTCTGCGCGCCGGGCTCGCCGGTCGAGCCGCCGATCGAGATGCCGTGGGATCCCTGGGCGAGCTGCCAGCGCACCAGCGCCCGCAGCGAGTCGAGGTCGAGCTCACCGGTCGCGGTGAACGGCGTCACCACCGGGGCCAGGGACCCGCGTATGCTCGCCGGGTCCGAACGGAACTTCATGTGATCACTCCTTGTACTGCTTCAACACGGTCTTCGCGGGATCCGGCGTTACTCGGCGCGTTCCTGCTCCTCGTAGACCTGACGCCAGGCCTTGTTCATCGGGTAGAGCCCGTCGACCGAGGCGCCCTCGTCGACCCGCTCGTAGATGAAGCGCTCCTCCTTCTCCTGCTTGGCGGAGTCGCGGGCGACCTCGTCGACCAGGCGCGGCGGGATGACGACCACGCCTTCGGCGTCGCCGACCAGGACGTCGCCCGGCATGACCAGCACGCCACCGCAGTCCACCGGGATCTGCGAGTCCATGGGGACGTGCCTGCGGCCGAGCACGGCCGCGTGCGCGACCGCATAGTAGGAGGGCAGCTCCAGGTTGGCGAAGGAGGGGCTGTCGCGCAGGCCGCCGTCGGTGATGACCCCGACCGCGCCGCGGCGCAGGGCGCGCAGCGCGAGGATGTCGCCCAGCGTGCCGGAGCCGTGCTCGCCCCGCGCGCTGATCACCAGGACCTCGCCGGGCTGGATCTCCTCGACGGTGCGCTTCTGCGCGTTCATCCCGTTGCCGATCTCCGCGAACACGTCCTCGCGGAGGGGGAGGTAGCGCAGCGTACGGGCGATGCCCACCATGCGCAGGTCGGGCCTGGCGGGCTTGACGCCCTCGATGAAGTGGTGGTCGATCCCGCGCTTGCGAAGCTGCGAGGAGATCGTCGCCGTCGAGACGGAGCGCAGAGCCGCGACGGTCTCCTCACCGAGGAGGGCGGAGACGGCGTCCCCGGTCTCGGCGGAGGTCTCGGCGGGGGTCTCGGCCGCGGCGGAGGCGCCCGCGGAGCCGTAGGCGGCGGCGCGGACCTCATCGGTGATCTTGGGCTGGACGCCGTACGCGGCCAGCTCGTGGTCGTCGGCGACGATCTCGTTGCGGAGCCTGCCGGTGTCCTCAAGCTCGACCTCGACGACGTCTCCCGGCTGCACGACCGTGGAGCCCGCCGGGGTGCCCGCGAGGATGATGTCGCCGGGTTCGAGCGTCATCAGCCGCGACAGGTCCGCGATCAGCAGGTCGAAGCCGAACAGCAGCTCGTCGGTGCACGCCTCCTGGACCAGCTCGCCGTTGATGTACGTGCGCAGCCACAGCTTCGACGGGTCGTCGGTGCGCAGGATCGCCGGGCCGATGGGCGTGTAGCCGTCCTGGCCCTTGGCGCGGAGGTTGGAGCCGAGGTCGGCGTGCTTGAAGTCGTAGACTCCGAAGTCGTTGGCCGCGGCGTACCCGGCGACGTGGTCGAGAGCGCGCTCACGGGAGACGCGGTGCGCCCGCGAGCCGATGATGATGGCGATCTCGCCCTCGAAGGCCAGCAGCTCGCAGCCCGCAGGCCGTACCACGGGGCGTCCGGACCAGGACAGCGACGAGGTGGGCTTGACGAAGTAGGAGGGGACGGCCGGTGTGCGTCCGCGCTCGGCCGCGCGGCTGCGGTAGTTGAGGTGGACCGCGACGATCTTTCCTGGTGCCAGGCCGAGCGGGTGCTCCACGGCACCTCCCTTGCTTCAAATCGTATACGACATCCTGGATGATACGCGATTTGGCCATGTGGGGCTATAGACAAAGATATTTGAATTCATACATGATTTGGAGACGTCCGGGCTCGCGGGCCCCGTTGCCGGAGGCTGCGAGACGCGAGGCCGACCCGAGGAGATCGAAGAGATGACGGACCTGTTCATTGGAGGAAAGTGGGGTCCCGCGGAGAGCGGTGCCACCTTCACGACCCTGAACCCGGCAGACGGCTCGGTGTTCGAGGAGTGCGCCGAAGCCGGTGTGGCCGACGTCGACCGCGCGGTCGCCGCGGCCCGCGCCGCGCTCACCGACCCTGAGTGGGCCGACATGCCCGCCGCCGCCAGGGCGCGTTTACTGTGGCGGGTGGCCGACCTCATCGAGGAGGCCGGTGACGAGCTCGCCGAGCTCGAGACGCGGGACAACGGGCAGCCGCTGGGCATCGCCAAGGGTGTCACGATCCCCGGGGCCGCCGAGCACTTCCGCTACTTCGCCGGGTGGTGCACCAAGATCGAGGGATCGGTGCTGCCGGTCTCCTTCCCCGACACCCTGCACTACACCAGGCGCGAGCCGGTGGGCGTCTGCGCGCTCATCACGCCGTGGAACTTCCCGCTGATGATCGCGGCCTGGAAGCTCGCCCCCGCGCTGGCCTGCGGCAACACCGTGGTCATCAAGCCCGCCGAGCAGACCCCGCTGTCCACCGTCATGCTGGTCGAGTTGATGGAGCGCGCGGGCTTCCCCGCGGGCGTGGTCAACCTGCTGACCGGCGGCCCCACGACGGGCGCCGCCCTTGCCGAGCACCCCGACGTGGACAAGGTCTCCTTCACCGGCTCGACCTCCGTCGGCCGCAAGCTCGTGCACGCGAGCGCGGGCAACCTCAAGCGGCTCACCCTGGAGCTCGGCGGCAAGACGCCGAGCATCATCGCCGCCGACGCCGACATCGACGCCGCAGTTGCGGGCAACGTGCAGGGCGCGCTGTTCAACAGCGGCCAGGTCTGCGCCGCCTACTCGCGCTTCTACGTGGACCGCAGGCGGGCCGACGAGTTCACCGAGAAGATGGCCGCCGCGGCCTCCGCGCTCGCCCTCGGCCCCGGGCTCGACCCCGCGTCACAGCTCGGCCCCCTGGTCAGCGAGGAGCACCTGAACAAGGTCGACTCCTACGTGCGCGGCGCCCGTGACGAGGGCGCGGAACTCGTGACCGGCGGCAGGCGCGCGGGCGGGCCGCTCTCCGACGGCTTCTTCTACGAGCCGACCGTCTTCGCCGGGGTCACCGAGAAGATGGCCATCGCCAGGGAGGAGGTGTTCGGGCCGGTCATCCCGGTACTCTCCTATGACGACCCCGATGAGATCGTGGATCGTGCCAACAACTCGGAGTACGGCCTGGCGGCCTCCATCTGGACCAAGGACCTGTCCACCGCCCACCGCCTGGCGGCCAGGATCAGGGCCGGAGCCGTCTTCATCAACATGATCCATGTCCCGGACGCCGCCACCACCTGGGGCGGATTCAAGGCCAGTGGCTGGGGCCGGGAGATGGGACCGTACGCCATCGACGCCTACACAGAGGTCAAGGGCGTCTGGACACACCTGGGAGGGTCGTAATGGGAGAGCTCGTCATGGCGGCCAAGATCACGCATGTGCCGTCGATCTGGCTGTCAATTCAACCCGGTAAGCACTTCGGTATCCGGAGGAAGGCCGAGCTGGCGCTGGAGGAGGTCGGCAGGCGGGCCCACGAGCGCGGGGCCGACACCTTCCTGGTGGCCGACTCCCACTGGCTGAACAGCATCGGCTTCCACCTCAACGGCAAGGACCGGCACCACGCCACCTACGTCAGCCACGAGCTCCCGCACTTCATCCACGACCTGGCCTACGACTACCCGGGCGACCCCGAGCTGGCCGAGCTGGTCCGCGAGGAGATCGTCGCGGGCGGCCAGAAGGCGCGTGTCCACACCTACAACGACCTGGGCCTTGAGTACGCCACCCTGGTGCCGATGTACTTCATGAACAAGGAATCCTCCATCCGGGTGCTGCCGATCGGCTGCAACATGTACTCGACGATCGAGGAGAACCGCAGGATCGGCGAGGCCCTGATGCGGGCCATCGAGCGCAGCGACCGCAAGGTGGCCTTCCTGGCCAGCGGCTCACTGTCACACGCCTTCCCGGCCAACGAGATCGCCGAGTCGATGCTCGACGACGTGAGCAGTGAGATCAACCGCCAGGTGGACGCGGCCGTCCTGGACATGTGGACGCAGGGCAGGGCCGCCGAGTTCCTCGAGATGCTCCCCGACTACAACAAGCGGTGCACGGGCGAGGGCGCAATGGCCGACACCGCCATGCTCTTCGGCCTCCTGGGCTGGGACGGCTACACCGGCAAGGGCGAGCAGCTGTGTCCCTACTTCGGCAGCAGCGGCACCGGCCAGGTCGTCGTCGACTTCCCGTTGCCCACCGCGGTCGGCTGACAGGATGCCGCCGCCTCCCGGCGGACAATGGAGGCGTACAGTACGATAAGAAATCGTATGTGAAAAGACTCGTTGAGGAGTTCGTCACCGATGCAGGATCGACAGGGCTTGGCCTCCCGTGTTTTCCCCTCTGACCGTCCCGTCGACCTGCCGCCCGTGCTCCTCCTGCACGGCATCGCCTCAACCGGCAACGGCGACTGGGTCGAGACGGGGACCGTCGCCGCGCTGAACGAGGCGGGACGCACCGCCGTCGTGGTCGACCTTCGCGGGCACGGCGACAGCCCGGCCCCCGCCTCGGCCGCCGAGACCGTCGCCGGGGCGCAGGCCCAGGACATCCTCGCCGTGCTCGACGAGGCGGGCGTGGAGACGTTCGACCTCGTGGGGTACTCGCTGGGCGCCCGGCTCGCCTGGGCGGTCGCCGAGGCGGCCCCGCACCGTGTGCGCAAGGTCGTTCTCGGCGGACTCAGCCCCGTCGAGCCGTTCGCCGCGGTGGACATCGCCGCGCTCCACAGGGCGGTCGCCGAGGGCGTCCAGCCCGAGGACCCGTTCACCGGCATGATCGCGGGCATGGTCGGCTCCCGCGGCCCCGAGCGGGCGCCCGGCCTCGTGCTGGTCGTCGAGGGCCTGGCCGCGACGCCGTTCGAGCCGAAGGAATGGCCCGGACAGACCCCGCCGGTCTTCGTGGTCGGCCAGGACGACATGATGACACGCGGAATCGAGCGTATCGTCGATCTGGTGGGTGGAGCGGAGCTGGTCACCGTCCCGGGTGACCACTTCGGCGTGCTCGCCGGTGCCGAGTTCCGCGGCACCGTCGTGAGGGCCCTGGGTCAGTGACCGTCAGGGAGACGGCCATCGGCCCGGGCAGCGGCCGATGGCCGAGAGTGAGGGGACACCGGTGAGAGTCGTCAAGAAGCCCGCCAAGGCCAAGGAGTCCAAGGCGGAGCTCAGTTACGGACTGTTACGCTCGCGAATTCTTGACGGCACGTACGGCCCTGGCTATCGGCTGGTCATGGACCAGCTGGCCAGGGAGACCGGGGTCAGCACGATCCCGCTGCGCGAGGCGGTGCGCAGGCTGCAGTCCGAGGGCCTCGTCGAGGTCGTGCGCAACATCGGCGCGCGCGTGGCCGTCTTCGACTCGACCCAGGTCGAGCACACGCTCAACGTCCTGGCCCGCCTTGAGGGCTACGCCACGGCGATCTCCGCGCCGCTCATGTCGCCCGAGCAGATCGAGGCGTCGAGGGAGATCAACGCCCGCATGGTCGAGGCGCTCGAGGAGTTCGACCCGACGTCCTTCACCGCGCTCAACCGGAAGTTCCACTTCTCGATCTACCAGTACTGCCCGGACGACCACCTGGCAAATTTACTGGAGTCGGAGTGGGCGCGCCTGGACCACATGAGGCGCTCGAGCTTCACCTACGTCCCGGGGCGGGCCCGCCGCTCCGTCGTCGAGCACGAGCACATGCTGGACCTGATCGCGATGGGCGCCCCGGCGGAGGAGATCGAGCGGGTGGCCTGCGCCCACAAGATCGCCACCGCGGAGGCACTTCACAACGCCCACGTCACGCCCGTCTGATTGCGCCGCCTTCGGTGGCGCGGGCTTGGGCGCTCTCGAATCGCGAGGGAAGACACCAAAGCCTCTCAAGCCGCGACGCCGAAAGCGTCGCAAACACGCACGCAATAAACAGGACCCGGCGCCCCCCCACGGTGCGCCGGGTCCTGTCGTCTTCGGGTCACACCAGCAGCTGGCCGCCGTCCACCTGGACCACGGTGCCGGTGATGTGACCGGCGGCCGAGGAGGCCAGGAACAGCACCAGCGGCGTGATGTCCGCCGTCGTGGCGATCTTGCGGAGCGGGATGCGGGACTCCCAGGCCTCCCGCGCCTGCGGGTTCTCCATCAGAACGGCCGTCATCGGGGTGTGCACCGGGCCGGGGGCCACGCCGTTGACGCGGATGCCGTAGGAGGCCAGCTCGATGGCGCTGGTCCGGGTGAGGGCGTCCACGGCGGCCTTGGTGGCCTCGTAGTGGCCCAGGCCGGGCGTGGGCTGGCGGGCACCGATCGAGCTGATGTTCACGATGGCGCCGCCGTTGCCGTTCTTGATCATCTGCGCCGCGACCGTCTTGGTGACGGTGAAGGTGCCGCGCAGGTTGACCGCGACCACCGTGTCGAAGACCTCGAAGGGGAGGTCGACGAGCGTGCCGCCGCCCGCGACGAGTCCGGCGTTGTTGACCAGGACCTCGACCGGGCCGAGCTTCTCGGTCACCTCGTCGAGCGCGGCGGTGACCGTCTCGGGGTCGGTGACGTCGAGGGTGACGGCCAGCGCGCCCAGCTTGGCGGCGACCTCGTCGGCCGCGGCGCGGTTGACGTCGGCGACCACGACCCGGTCACCGGCGGCGGCGAACGCCTCGGCGATGGCCTCGCCGATGCCGCTCGCGGCACCCGTGACCAGGACGACGCGTCCGGTGGTGCTCATCGGGCTTCCGCGATGATGATGCGCGGGCTGCCCGGCAGCGCGCGGGTCTCGATGGGCTCCCAACCGGCCTCCGTGAGCCAGCCGCGGACCTGGTCCTCGGGGTAGACGATGGTGCCGTCGATCACGAGGTACTCACCGGCGTGCAGCGCGTCGATGGTGCGCTGCTTGTCGTCGGTGTCGAGGAAGAAGTCGAGCAGCAGGAGCTTGGCGCCGGGGGCGGCGGCCTCGCGGGCCCGCTTGGCGATGAGCTTGTTCTGCTCGTCGTCGTAGCGGTGCGCCACGTGCTCAAGGAGCACCAGGTCGAAGCCGGTGGGGATGTCGCCCTCGAGGATGTCGCCCTCGACGATCTCGACCCGGTCGCCCACGCCGGCCTCGGCCAGCACGCCCTTGGCCGACTCGACGAGCGGGCCGCCGGAGAAGAACGTGCCGCTCAGCTCGGAGTTGGCAGCCAGGGCCTCGATCAGGAAGGAGGCGGACAGGCCGCCGAAGTCCAGGACCCGCTTGTAGGGGGAGAAGTCGAAGTTCTCGGCGAGCATCTTGGCGTGCAGCGCGTTGTAGGTCATGACGCCGCCCATGAAGGAGCCCATGCGCTCACCGGAGAAGTCCAGCTCGCGCGGCTCGGCGGTGCGGGCGGTCTCGCCGAAGCCGAGCCAGTGGCCGTAGCTGATCGCGTCGAGGAAGGCCAGGAAGGTGCGGAGGTCGACGTCGTCGGCCGAGCCCGCCAGGTAACGTGCGGTCGAGGGGGAGTTGGTGTACACACCGTCGGCGCGGGTCAGGAGGTCGAGGCTCGACATCGCGTCGGCGAGGATCCGCGCCGTGCGCTCGGGGAGCCCGGTGCGGGCGGAGATTTCAGCGACCGTCGCGGGGCCTTCGGCCAGCGCGGCGAACAGGCCTGCTTCGCTCGCGGCGAAGAGCTGCTTGGCGGCCATATAGCCGATGGCCACATCCACGATCTTCGAGGGGCTCGCGGACGAGGTGCTGTCCGAGTGAGGCGACATACGATGCGCTCCTTTGATTCCAAACAATATTAGGAATACTATACGATTCACCAGGCAGCGACCAGGGGTCGCACATCGACATCGGAGGTTCTCGATGGAGTTCTCAGGTCAGGTCCCCCGGCGTCGGCTCGGTGAGCGTGGCCCCCTGGTGCCGGTCTTCGGTCTCGGTTCGTGGAACACCTGGGACCGCATGGAGACGGACGACGCGGTCGCCCTGATCCGTTACGCCGTCGACCGCGGCGTCAACCTCTTCGACGTCGCCCACTACAACTTCGGTCCGCACGCGGAGAACGCGGTGACCGACATCATCTTCGGCAAGGCCGTCGTCGAGGCGGGCGTCGCCAGGGAGGACTACCTCCTGTGCGGCAAGCTCTGGCTCTGGGAGTATCCCCAGTCCTCCTTCGCCGAGCAGATCGACGTCTCGCTGTCGCGGATCGGCACCGACAGGGCCGACTCCGTCGTGGTCGGCGACTTCTTCGGCGAGCTGGACATCCGCGCCGTGGTCACCGACGTGGCCGAGCTGGTCAGGGCGGGCCGCTTCGAGACGTGGGGCGTGAACAACTGGTCGGCCGACGACCTGTGGCTCGCGCGTGACTTCGCCATCGCGGAGGGCATGGAGCCGCCGTCCTTCGCGCAGCTCAAGTACAGCCTCGCCCGCCGCTCCGTGCCGGACGGCGAGCCGTACGGCCGGCTGTTCACCGAGGGCGGTCTGGGGCTGCAGGCCTCCGATGTCTTCGAGGGCGGGATCCTCGCGGGCAAGCTGAACCCGCAGCGCAAGATCGGCGCGGACCCGGGCGGCATCCGTGACCGGATCCGTGACTCCTTCCCCGAGGTGCAGCGGGTCGCGGAGAGCTTCGAGGCCACCCCGGCCCAGCTCGCCATCGCCTTCACCCTGACCCACCCCGCCGCGGCGAACGTGCTCTTCGGCGCGAGCAGCCGCCAGCAGCTCGACGACAACCTGGGCGCGCTTGACCTGCTGGAACGGCACGGCGACGAGCTGCGCTCCGCGGTCGAGGGGCTGTGGATCGACAAGGACGTGGTGCACCCCGAGGCGTCGTGGGGAACCGACGCTCCGAACAAGGCCTGAATCGAACAGGCCTGGGGACACCTGTCCGGCCGGTTTCCGACCAGCACGGTCGGAACCGGCCTGACCCGTGCGCGGATCCGGCCGCTGATCCGGACTGGGCCGTTCCTGTGGCCGGGGGGCGCCCGCACGGCGATGGACCGGCCCGCGAGTTCGCGGGCCGGTCCGCAGTGCTTTCCGGATGCTCCCTGGCGTCGTGTCCTCCGGCCTTTCAGAGCTCGTGGACGATGCGGCCGTCCACCATGGTCAGGCTCACCGGGACCTGCGGAAGGGCGTCCGCCTCGATCTCCAGCAGGTCGGCCTCGAGGACGCACAGGTCGGCGACCTTGCCCGCCTCAAGCGATCCCTTCCACGACTCCGCCCCGTCCTGCCACGCCGGGGTGATGGTGTAGGCGCGCAGGGCCTCGGTGAGCGCCAGTCGCTGGGCCGCGCCGCGCACCCCGCCGTCCAGGCCGCGCCGGGTCACCGCGGCGGCGATCCCGACCCGCCAGTCGGGGGTGAGCACGGGGGCGTCCGAGCTGAGGCAGAGCTTCACCCCGATGTCCAGTGCGTCACGGGTCGGCCACGTCTGGGGGAGGATGTCCTCACCCAGTGCGTCGAGCAACATATGCTCAGTCGCCACAGGGATGCCGACCTGGGTGTTCAGGCCGATGCCGGCGGCCGCCATCGTGGCCAGGGTCATGGAGGAGATCACGTCGCCGTGGATGATGTAGTGCCTCGCGTCGCGACCGTCTCTGGAAGCAGCCGTGCGGAAGGCGTCCGTCACCGTCCTGGTCGTCCTGCTGCCGGTCGCGTGCACGGCGACCTGGTGTCCCGCCGCGTGTGCCGCCTCGATCATCGCGATGAGATTGGCCTCACGCTCGGCCTCGGACGCCCCCTCGACCAGCAGACCGCCGTGCGTGCCGTCGTTGTACGGCTCGTCCATCCAGGCGTTGCGCATCGGCGGGATGCCGTCACCGAAGATCTTCACTCCCGCGACGCGGAACCAGCCGGGCACGTCCGCGGGCGGTACGAAGTCGCGCAGCCCGTCGAGCACCCCGGACAGCGAGCTCGCGCCGTCCAGCTCGCCGAACAGCATGAGGGCGGTCACCCGCGCGTTGAGCCGTCCCTCTGCCGCGAGGTCCGCGTAGTCGCGCAGCGCCGCGGAACCGAAGCAGCCGCTCGGCCCCTCGTCCTCGCCCGGGCCGAGGCCCGGTTCGGTGTAGCTCGTGATCCCGAGTGAGGACAGCAGTTCCGCTGTGCGCAGAATCGCGCCGCGTCTCGCCTCGCGGGTGTCCAGCCGGGCGGGGGCTCCGCCTCCGCCTCCGTGGTCGTGGTGCCCGGCGGCCAGCTGGTCCATCAGCAGGGACGGCCACATCTGGCCGAGCCACACGCCGTGGAGGTGGGAGTCGTTGATCCCCGGAAGGACCGATCTTCCACGCAGCGGGATGACGCGGGTACCGGGACCGATCAGGGATGAAATTTCATCTTCTGTTCCTACTCGGGCGATCCGGCCACCGGTGATCGCGATCGACTCCGCCAAAGTGTCGGCGGCGTCGACGGTGTGCACCTTGCCGCCGGTCATGACCACGTCCGCCAGATCGGCGTCGTGCCTCGAATCGTTAGGCAACATTTCACCATCACACTAGACACGTCATTTGGACCCGCATAACGTACATGGAATCGGATACGATTTGCGAGTGCCTGAACCTCCGGGAGGGCACTCGGGCCCCCGGAGGTAACCTCATGCCCCTGCATCCCGAGGCGCAGAGAATAATCGACCGCAACGGCGTTCAGGAACAGGGCGAGGCCCCCCAGCTTGACGCGGCGGCGATGCGCGAGGGATTCCGCCTTGCCTGGACCATGCCTGACGATCTTCAGCCGGTCGGCGGTGTCGTCGACACCACCTTCCCCGGCCCCGCCGGAGACGTCCCCGTGCGCGTTTACACGCCAGAGGGCGAAGGCCCCTTCCCCGCCTTCGTCTGGTTCCACGGTGGCGGATGGACCATCGGCTCCCTCGACGAGAACGAGGTCTCCTGCCGGGCCGTCTGCGTTGCATCCAATGCCGTCGTCGTCTCCGTCGACTACCGGCTCGCGCCGGAGAACCCCTTCCCCGCGGCCGCGGACGACGCGTACGCCGCACTCCTCTGGGTTCACGAGAACGCCGAGCAGCTCTCGGTCGACCCGTCGCGTATCGCCGTCGGTGGCGAGAGCGCGGGCGGTAACCTGGCCGCCGTCGTCGCGCTCAAGGCCCGCGACCTCGGTGGCCCCCAGTTGTCCCTGCAGGTGCTCGTCTCGCCCGTGTTGGGCCACCCGGACGACGGCCGCGCCTCTTACCGTGACTACACGGAGGGATACTTCCTCTCGAAGGAAGGCATGGACTGGTTCTTCACCCAGTACCCCCGTAACGCGAGTGACCTCGACGACCCCTACCTCCTGCCGCTCCGCGCGAAGGACCTGTCGGGCCTGGCGCCCGCGCTGGTCCTCGAGGCCGAGTACGACGTCCTCCGCGACGAGGGCGTCGAGTACGCCGAAGCGCTCAAGGCCGCGGGCAACCAGGTCGAACTCGTCATCTTCGACGGCATGATCCACGGTTTCTTCGGACTGCTCACGGTCGAGCTGGCCGGGGTGAGCGGTGTCACCAACCGTGTCGTCGAGGCACTGCGATCCGCCTATGTGAAAGGCGCTCAATGAGCGGCGAAGTCCTCTCCCTGAAGGACGTCAGTATCAACCGAGGTGAGACCCCGATCGTCCACGACGTCTCCCTCAAGGTCGCGCCTGGCACGGTCACGGTAGTGCTGGGCGCCAACGGCGCGGGCAAGACGACTCTGATGGACGGCATCGCAGGGCTGGCCCCCGTGACCTCGGGAACGATCCAGCTCGCCGGTGCCCCGATCGAGAAGCTCCCCATCTACAAGCGCTCCCAGGCGGGCCTGGGATACGTCGAGCAGGCGCGTACGGTCTTCCGCACGCTGACCGTCGAGCAGAACCTGCTCGTCTCCCGGTCGGGCAGCGGTGACCTGTCGACGGTCTACGAGCTCTTCCCCGAGCTGCAGAAGCGCCGCACGCTCCAGGCGGGTCACCTGTCCGGCGGCGAGCAGCAGATGCTCGTCCTCGGTCGTGCGCTGATCTCCGACCCCAAGATCGTACTCATCGACGAGATGTCCCTGGGTCTGGCACCCGTGGTCGTCCGCCGTCTCATGCACGCGGTCAAGGACCTGGTCGGCCTGGGCATCGCGGTCCTGCTCATCGAGCAGTTCGCGAACCTGGCGCTCGAGATCGGCGCCAACGCCTACGTGCTCCGCAAGGGCCGCGTCGTGTTCGACGGCCAGTGCGACGAGATCAGGGGCGATTCGGAGCGACTGCACGAGTTCTACTTCGGCGCCATGCCAGCGGCCGCCGGCATCGAGGCTGGGGGCGAGAACCGGTGAATATGCTCGACAAGCGTTCGTGGGGGATCGCCCTGGCCGCCGCCGTGGCGGCCTGCGTGATCGTGCCCAACCTGCTGCCGTCGTACTGGGTCTACCTCGCGATCACCGCGGTGGTCAGCTCGGTGATCATGCAGAGCTACGGCGTGATCGTCGGCAGGGCCGGCGTCATGTCCCTCTGTCAGATGTCCTTCGCGGCGATCGGCGCGTGGGTCGTGCTCCGCCTGAACCTGGCCGACGCGCCGGGCGGCTTCATCGTCTGGCTGGTCCTCGGTGGTCTGGCCGCCGTCCCCATCGGTGTCGCCATCGGCCTTCCGGCCCTGCGCATCCGTGGAGTGAACCTCGCCGTCGTCACCTTCGGCTTCGCGGTCTCCATGGACATCGTGCTCAACGCCAACCAGTTCCCCGGCACCTCCGAGCTGAAGACGCTGACCCGGCCCGGCCTGTTCCACACCAACGGCGGCTACTTCGTCCTGGTCGTGATCGTCTTCATGGTGCTGGCCCTCGGGCTCGCCCTGTTCAACCGGACCCGGCTCGGCATGTCCTGGCTGGAGATCCGCTACTCGGAGCGGGCCGCCGCCGCGCACGGCATCTCGGTCGCGCGCAGCAAGCTCGCCGCGTTCGCGATCAGCGCCTTCATCGCCGGCATCGGCGGTGGCCTGATGGCGGGCCAGCTCGGCCTCGTGGTCTCGAGCAACTTCTCCATGGGGCAGTCGCTCGCGCTCTTCGCGGTGGCCATCCTCATCGGCCCGCACAACCCCGAGGGCGCCTTCATGGGCGGCATCTTCGGCGCGGTGATGGCGACGATCCTGGAGAAGCTCAAGCTGCCCCAGGACCTCGGTGGCATCCTGTTCGGCCTGTCCGCCATCTTCGCCCTGCGCAGCGGCGTCAGCCAGACCGACTTCACCCGGGCCCGCAAGCGGGAGGCCGCCGCACGCAAGCTGCTCGAGAGCCTCCCGGACAAGCCGAAGGACTCCGGCCTCGCCGCCCCCCTGGTCCCGCCGCCCGCCCCCGCGAGCGACAAGGCCGCCCTCAGCGTGCGCGGTCTCACCGTCAAGTACGGCGAGGTCGTGGCGCTCGACGGCATCGACCTCACCGTCCCCTCCGGCGGCGTCGTCGGGCTCATCGGCCCCAACGGTGCGGGCAAGTCCACCTTCATCGCCGCGGTCAGCGGATTCCTTCACTCCTACGAGGGAACCGTCGAGCTGGAGGGCAGGTCGCTCGACAAGCTCACCCCGAGCGCGCGGGCGAGCAGCGGCCTGCGCCGTACCTTCCAGACCACGGTGATCGCTCCCGAGCTGACCCAGTACGAGTACCTGGCGATCGGCGCGAACCGGAAGCTGTCCAAGGAGGAGGCCGACGACCTGCTCGACTTCTTCGGGTGCCCGCCCGGAGAGGTTCCGGTGTCCATCGTGGACGTCGGCAGCCGCCGTCTGCTCGACGTGGCCGCCGCCATCGCGGCGAAGCCCAAGGTGGCCTTGCTCGACGAGCCCGCCGCCGGGCAGTCGGCTGCTGAGTCGCTCAAGCTTGGCCGTAGGCTCGCCGAGGTGCCCTCCCGTTACGGTGTCTCCATCCTCCTCGTCGAGCACGACATGGAGCTGGTCCGTGCGGCGTGCGCCCAGGTGACCGTTCTCGACTTCGGACACGTCATCGCGTCCGGATCCACACAGGAAGTGCTCGACAACCCGGCCGTCATGGCGGCCTACCTCGGCACTGCCGACGTTCCCCTCGGATAACCGTCCCCTATCCCCCATCCCCTACCCCCACCCCCCCTCTTCCCCCAGCCCCAAGGAAGTGCAGTAATGAAGCGTTCCCTCACCAGCGTCGTGGCGGTCGCCGCCCTGGCCCTGGCCAGCGCGGCTTGTTCCGGCAGCGACTCGGGTACGGCAGGCCCGATCAAGATCGGTTCGATCAACGGCGTCACCGGCCTGTTCCAGACCCCCGAGGTCCCCCAGGCGGTCAAGGCGGTCTTCGACGAGGTCAACAAGGCGGGTGGCGTCAACGGCCGCCAGCTTGAGCTCATCAGCAAGGACGACGCGATGAACCCGCAGCGGTCCACCGAGGCCGCCCTGGAGCTTCTCGAGTCCGAGAACGTCGTGGCGCTCGTCGGCTCCTCCAGCGCGGTGGACTGCGGCCTGAACCGCGCCACCTACAGCAACGCCGGGATCATCTCCATGCCGGCCATCGGCGTCGACCCCGCCTGCTTCACCAGCCCGAACATCGCCCCGGTCAACCCGGGCCCGTTCAAGCTGATCACGGCGATGCTCTACTACGCCTCCGAGACCCTCAAGCACGACAAGGTGTGTATGTACTACACCGTGCTTCCGGGCAGCGGTGGCGGCATCGACGCCGCCATCAAGGAGTGGACGGACATCACCGGCAAGCAGCTGACCGTCAAGGACACCTCGGTCGGCCAGGGTGACCCCACCCCGTACCTGGTCAAGGCCAAGGCCGCCGGCTGCCAGGCGATCCTGTACAACGCCACCGTCGGCCCGTGGTTCGCCCAGGCCAAGACGCAGGGCATGCAGGACGTCGACTTCATCGTGGCCGCCAACAGCTACACCGACGCCAACGCCCAGGTCATCCCGGACGGCCTCAACGTCTACGCGGGCACCGAGTGGCAGCCGTACACCGACGAGACCCTCCCCGGCAACGAGCGCTGGGCGAAGATCATCGACGAGAACAAGATCCAGAAGACGGCGTTCAGCCAGGGCGGCGTCATGGCGGCCGAC
Organism: Streptosporangium sp. NPDC051023; assembly: GCF_040689595.1. Classification (NCBI taxonomy): domain Bacteria; kingdom Bacillati; phylum Actinomycetota; class Actinomycetes; order Streptosporangiales; family Streptosporangiaceae; genus Streptosporangium; species Streptosporangium sp. NPDC051023. Next base: position 17,112 of record NZ_JBFBCE010000118.1, read on the forward strand.
CTGTTCGTCCAGGTGCTCAAGACGATCAAGGGTGACATCACCCGCGAGTCCGTCACCGAGGCGTTCAAGAACATGAAGGCCATCGACTACCCGATGGTCGGCACCCCGTGGGTCTTCGGCTCGGGTGAGGCGCACAGCCCGATCCAGGGCAGCCGGTTCGTCAAGGTCGAAGCAGGCAAGTGGAAGGTCCTTCCCGAGGGCTTCATCGTCCCCGGCAAGCACTGATCTTTCAGGAGCCCCAGGAGGTGGGTGTCCTATGTTGAATTCCGTGGTCGCGGGCCTGACAAGCGGTGGCGTTTACGCCCTGCTGGGCCTGTGCGTCGTGCTGACTTACCGGCTCGTCGCCGTGGTCAACTTCGCCATGGCGGGTGTGGGCGCGATGGGCGCCTTCATCATGGTGTCGCTGATGGACGCGGGGCTGCCCTGGCCGCTCGCGCTGCTCATCGGCGCCGTGGCGGGCGCCCTGCTGTCCGCCCTGATCGGCGCGGGGCTCGTCCGCTGGTTCGGCGAGCACAACGAGCGCACCAAGGCAGCCGTCACCGTGGCCCTCTTCGTGGCCATCGGGGCGATCGGCCTGCGCCTGTTCGGCAGCACGTCGACGGGGGCCAGGCGGTTCCCGACCGTGTTCGACGCACCCGCCTTCACCCTGGGCGACGTGGTTGTGCCCCAGTCGGTGCTGGTCTCGCTCGCCTTCGCGGCGCTCATCACCGTGGGCGTCGGGCTGATGCTGAGCCGGACGCCCGTCGGCCTGCGCCTGCAGGCTCTGTCGGAGCGTCCGGCCACCGCCCAGGTGGTCGGCATCCCGGCGCCCCGGCTGGCCATCGCGGTCTGGGCCTCCATCGGGGCCATCAGCACGCTGGTGATCCTGCTGGTGGCGCCCCGCCTCGGCGGAGACTTCTCCACCCTGAGCGGGCTGGTCACCACGGCCCTGGCCGTGGCGATGGTCGGCTCCTTCAGGAGCCTGCCCCTGACCCTTCTGGGCGGTGTGCTCATGGGTCTCCTGGAGGGCTTCGCCGCGTCGCTGGACGAGATCCAGAAGTACCGGGGAGTCGTTCCCTTCCTCGTGATCCTGGTGCTGCTGTGGTGGCGCAGCCGTAACGAGGTCTGGGACACCGCTCACAGCAGATAGCGAATCGGAGATCATCGTATGTCAGTTCCTACATCCACGCGGGCCGCTGTCCTACGCGCCCACGGGGAGCCGCTCGTCATCGAGGAGCTCCCGCTCCCCGAGCAGTGCGAGCCGGGCGGCGCGATCGTGAAGGTCGACTGCGCCACCCTGTGCGCCACGGACGTGCATATCTGGAGCGGTGGCATGTCGTTCCCCGGCATGCTCCCGATGGTGCTCGGCCACGAGATGATCGGAACGGTCGTGGCCGTCGGCCCGGGCACCGTCGACGCCCTCGGACGCCCCGTCGAGGTCGGCGCCCGGATCGGCTGGTCGGAGTCCACCTGCGGCTACTGCTACGGCTGTACGGTGATCCGCAACCCCGTGGCCTGCTCCAACCGGGGCTACGGGTTCCTGCAGCGGTCCGACAGGTGGCCTCACTCCACCGCCGGGCTCGCCGAGTACGACTACGTCACGCCGACCGCCCAGAAGTACATCCTCCCCGAGGACGTCAAGGACACCTGGGCGGCCAGCGCGGGCTGCGCCGTCAAGACGGTCCTGCACGCCTTCGACAGGGCGGGCGGTGTCCGTCTCGGCTCGACCGTCCTCGTCCAGGGGGCGGGCGCGCTCGGCATCGTCGCGACCGCGGTGGCCAGCGCCTCCGGCGCCGGTACGGTCATCACCGTCGGCGCGCCGGACTCCAGGCTGGAGCTGGCCAAGCGCTTCGGCGCCGACGTGACGATCGGCCTTGACGGCGACGCCGACAGCCGCCGCGCCACCGTCATGGAGGCGACCGGCGGCCGGGGCGCCAACCTGGTGATCGATGTCGCCGGAGCCCCCGGTGTGGGTGCCGAGGCCGTCGACCTGGCCGCCTGGGGCGGCACGTTCGTCATCGTCGGCAGCACCGGCCCCCGTCCTGACCCGATCTCCCTCGGGACGATCATGGGCAAGGAGCTGAACGTGCTCGGGTCGCTCAACGGCGACGTCGGCGACTACTACAACTCCATCGAGTTCCTGCGCTCGACGCAGTCGCGTTTCCCCTGGGACGAGCTGTTCAGCGAGCCGGTCGGGCTCAGCGGGGCCTCGGCCGCGCTGGAGTCCATGTCGCGCCTTGAGCAGGTCAAGGCCGTCGTCCACCCGTGGCTTCCCTAACAGCCATCCACATATTCATCGAGGAGTTCGATGTCCACGCCTAAGAAGGTTGTTCCCCTCCGCAGGGTCGGGACCCACGGTCCCGATGTCTCCGTCCTGTCCCTGGGGTCCTGGCACACCTACGACCGGATGGCCTTCGAGGACTCGGTGGCCATGGTCCGCCACGCCGTGGACCTGGGCATCAACCTGTTCGACGTCGGTGTGTACGGGTTCCCCGGGCACCCGCCGGTCTTCACCGACGTGCTGTTCTCCGCGATCGTCCGGGCCGCGGGGATCGCCAGGGAGGACTACCTGCTGTCGGCGAAGCTGTGGCTTGAGCCGTACCCGGAGATGTCTCTGCGGGAGCAGCTTGAGCGGGCCCTGTTCAGGGTCGGGACCGACAGGGCGGACCTCGTCATCCTCGGGGACATCCGCCGTGACGACCTCGACCTGAACAAGCTCGCCGTCGACCTCGCCGAGCTGGAGGTCGACGGGATCATCGGGTGCTGGGGTGTGAACAACTGGTCGGCGACCGCGATCAGGACGATCCGCGACCACGCCATCCAGGCGGGCTCGCCCGGGCCGCAGATCGCGCAGCTGAAGTACAGCCCGTGCCGCAGGTCGATCCCGGACGGGGCGCCGTTCGCGCAGGTGTTCGCCGAGGGCATCACCATGCAGGCCTCGGACGTCCTCGAAGGCGGGATCCTCGCGGGCAACAAGAACCCCGCCCGCGAGATCGGCCGTGACCCCGGCAGCGTCCGCGAGCGGATCGTCGAGGCGGCCGACGGCATCGCGGCGGTCGCGGCGGAGCTGGAGGTGACCCCTGCCCAGCTCTGTGTCGCGTTCACCCTGACGCACCCCTCGGTCAGCACCGTGCTGTTCGGGGCGAGCCGGATGCAGCAGCTCGTCGACAACGTCGCCGCGCTGGAACTGCTCGACCGGGTCGGTTCCGAGCGCCTGCGCGAGCTGCTCGCCCCCTTCTGGGTCGACGGCGACGTGGTGAACCCGGAAGGCCCCTGAGCCGCTTCCCAGGGCCGGCGAGGTGAGTCGTCGGCCCCTGGCAGGTCCTGGGGCTCTGAAGGGCCCGTGACGGTCTGTGGGAAGCCGTCTGTGGCCCTCTCAGCCCCATTTGAGCGCAAACAAGGCCGTGACCGGTCCGTACGGACCGGCCACGGCCTTTTGGGAGCCGCCCGTCTCGGCTCGCCTCCTCTCGCGGTGCGGCGCGGTGAGGCGGTCCGAGGCGGGCTTTTCGCGTTCTGGGCCCGGTGGTTCCGAGGAGCCGGTGTTCCGGCGTTCCCGGGCATGCGGGGCGGCCGGAAAGCCGCGGTGGCCGTCCTATGACGCGAAAGGCGCGTCCGCGGCGCGGGAACCGTTCGGTCACCGTGCCGCGGACGCGCCTTCGGCGTCAGGATCGGCTTCAGGAGTGGCTGATCATCACGTGCTTGATCCGGGTGTAGGCGTCGAAGCCGTACCGCGACAGGTCCTTGCCGGTTCCCGAGTGCTTGAAGCCACCGTGCGGCAGCTCGGGAATGATCACCTGGTGGCAGTTGACCCAGACCGCGCCGAAGTCCAGGGCCGCGGTCAGCCGCATGGCGCGGCCCGTGTCGCGGGTCCAGACGCTGGCGGCCAGGGCGTAGGGGACGCCGTTCGCGAGCTCGACCGCCTCCTGCTCGTCCGCGAAGGACTGGACGGTCACCACGGGGCCGAAGATCTCCTGCTGCACGACGTCGTCGTCCTGCCGCACCCCGGCGATCACGGTCGGGGCGAAGAAGTAGCCGGGCCGTTCGAGGCGCCGGCCGCCGGTGACCACGCGGGCGTGCTCAGGCAGCGCCTCGACGAAGGCGGCGACCCGATCGGCCTGCGCGGCGTTGTTCGAGGGACCGAGGAAGACGCCCTCCTCGTCGGGGGCGCCGACGGTCAGCGCCGCCGCGGCCTCGGCGAGGGCCTCGGTGAACCGGTCGTGGATCGCCGCCTCGACCAGTACGCGGGTGACGGCCGTGCAGTCCTGGCCGGTGTTGAAGAACGCGGCCTCCGCGACCGAACGCGCGGCCGACTCGACGTCGACGTCGGCGAAGACCACGGCGGGGGCCTTGCCGCCCAGCTCCAGGTGGACGTCCTTGAGGTCGTCGGCGGCCGACTTCATGACCTCCATCCCGGCGCGGGTCGAGCCGGTGATGGCCACCATCTCGACGCCGGGGTGCTCGACGAGCGCCCGCCCGGTGTCGCGGTCACCGCAGATGACGTTGACGACCCCCGGAGGAAACACCTTCGCGCACAGCTCACCGAGCAGCACGGTCGAGCCCGGCGTGCTGTCCGCGGGCTTGATGACCAGGGTGTTGCCCGCGGCCAGGGCGGGGCCGATCTTCCACGCGGCCATCATGAGCGGGTAGTTCCACGGGGTCACCTGGGCGACGACGCCGATCGGCTCGCGCCGGACGAACGAGGTGTGCCCCTCGGCGTACTCGGTCGCGCCGAGGCCCTCGAGGACCCGGGCCGCCCCGGCGAAGTAGCGGATGGCGTCGACGGACCCGCGGACGTCGACACGGCGGGTGGTGCCCCTGGGCTTGCCGGTCGCCCGGACCTCGGCGTCGGTCAGCGCGTCGAGGTTGTCCTCCATCAGGCGGGCGAGCTCGAGCAGCAGTTCCTGCCGCCTGGCCGGGGTGCTCCTGCGCCAGGCCCTGGAGGCCTCGGAGGCCGCCGTGACCGCGGCGGAGACGTCCTCGGCCGAGGAGCGCGGGGCGCGGCCGTACACCTTCTCCGTGGCCGGGTCGACGAGGTCCATCCACTCGCCGGAGGCGGGGTCCAGGCTCTGTCCGCCGATCACGTTGCGCAGCGTGTCCATGGCGTCTCCTTAGCTGGTGAGGGACTCGACGCGGGTCATCACCCGGCGGCAGAAGTCCGCGACGTCGTGCGGGTCGTCGGTGAACTGGGAGGGCTTGATGCAGAAGGTGTCGAAGCCCTGGGCCATCTGGTCGGGGATGGTCTCCAGCGCCCGGTCGAGGTCGGCGACCGAGTCGTTGTCGGGGAAGATCGCACGGGTGCCGCCGATCATCTCCAGCTCGGAGATGTCGCGTCCCGCCTCGCGCATCGCGGAGGCGAGCAGGTCGAGCTCCTCGGGCTTCGGCCTGCCGAGCGGGTTGAAACCGTGGCCGTAGCGGACGATGCGGCGCAGCAGGGGGCCGTGCAGGCTCTGGCCGCCGAACCAGAGGGTCGGGCCGCCGGGACGGAAGGGCTTCGGCTCCAGGTAGGCGTCCTTGAACGGGTAGTACTCGCCGTCGAAGCTCGCGGGGGACTCCTGCCAGAGCAGCTCCCAGGCGGCCAGGTGCTCGTCGAGCAGCTTGCCGCGCCTGTCGAACGGCACACCGAGGGCGGCGTACTCGTCGCGGCTCCAGCTCACCGTGGGGAGCACCACCAGGCGGCCCTCGCTGAGCCGGTCCAGCGTGGCCATCTCCTTGGCGAGCAGCAACGGGTGGCGCAGCGGGGCCAGGATCGCCCCGGCGACCAGCCGGATCTGACTGGTCACCGCGGCGATGGCGCTGAGCAGTACGATCGAGTTCGGCCACGAGGTCGCGGGGTCCTGGTTGCCGGGCAGGGCATACTCTCTGGGGTTGGGCATCACGCCCAGCGCGCCAGAGTCGGGGCCCAGCACCACGTGCTCGCTGAGCATCACCGAGTCGAACCCGGCGTCCTCCGCCTCGCGGGCCCACCGGACGACGGAGGCCAGGTCGTCGCCCGGCGTCATCGTCCAGTTCTCGCTGAGGATGAGCAGCATCTTCGGGGTCGCCACAGCCGCGCCTCCGCCTGTCGTTCCAAATATTTGGACCCAAACGATATGCCGCGAGGGTCGGCGTTGGCAAGACTTGTACGCCGTGAGCTGCAAAACCCCCCATTGACGAGGGGTCATTTGGGTCCATACATTCATCCAAACAACCCTTGGAGGCCGACGATGTCCCACCCAGCGGACCTGATCCTGGTCAACGGCGACGTCCTGACCGTCGACGCCGACTTCTCCGTCGCGCGGGCGGTGGCGGTACGGGACGGGCGCATTCTCGCCGTCGGCGAGACCGCTGAGATCGAGGCGCTGGCCGGGCCGGAGACCCGGGTGATCGACCTCGCGGGCCGTACGCTCCTGCCCGGCATCAACGACTCGCACCTGCACGGCGCCGCCTGGGGCCTCACCAGGCCGCCGTTCGCGCTCAGCGTCGGTTCCCCCGCCGTCGAGTCCATCGCCGACATCGTCGAGACCGTACGGCAGGCCACGGAGACCACCCCTGCGGGAGAGTGGATCACCGGCCTCGGCTGGGACCTCGGCTACCTCGCGGAGGTCCTCGCGGACCCGAGCCGCCGCCCGCACCGCAGCGACCTGGACGCGGTCTCCCCCGACCACCCCGTCGCGCTGACCGACTTCTCCGCGCACATGCTGTGGGTCAACTCCAAGGCCCTCGAGGTCGCCGGGATCACCCGCGAGACCGTGGCGCCTCCCGGCGGAGTGATCGACGTCGACGCGGCCGGCGAGCCGACCGGCATCCTGAAGGAGGCCGCCCAGGCCTTCGTACAGGACCTGATCCCGCCCGCGGACGTCGAGCAGCGCAAGGAGGCCATCCGCTCGGCCGTCGCCGCGCTGCACGCGGAGGGCATCACCAGCTACACCGAGCCGGGCCTCGGCCCCGGCGGCACCCAGATCCTCGGCGGCGGCCTCAGCACCGAGTCGCTGGAGGCCTACATCGAGCTGGCCCGTGCCGGGGAACTGGCCGCCAGGGTCAGGGTCCTGCTGCTGCCCGCCGCCATCGGCGGCTCCGCGGACGACCTGGTCGCCGGTCTCGACGGCCTGGGCGTGCCCGAGGACGTTGACCCGGACCGGCTCTCGGTGATCGGTGTGAAGATCTTCGCCGACGGCGTCCCGCCGAACGAGACCGCCTGGATGCACGAGGCGTACGGCAGCGCGGGAGGATACGGCTCGCTGTGCGTGCACGGCGCGACCGCCGCCCTGCAGGAGGCGGAGCTGCGGGAGATGATCCGCCACGCGCACAAGGCGGGATACCAGCTCGGCGTGCACGTCACCGGTGACCGGGGCATCGACGCGGTGATCGACGCCTTCGTCGCCGCCAACCAGGTCCACCCGCGCCCCGACGCCCGCCACTACCTGATCCACGGTGACTTCGTCTCCGCCGAGGGCCTGGCCAAGCTCGCCGCGCACGGCTACTCGGTGAACATGAACCCGGGCATCAAGTGGATGACCGCCGACATGATGGACGACATCCTCGGCAAGGCGCGCTCGGAGTA
>NZ_JBFBCE010000119.1:0-24629 GCF_040689595.1 Streptosporangium sp. NPDC051023
GCCGGATCACCGGGGGGTGATCCGGCCCGTTCTCATATGTCAGGGCGCCCTCGCCCGCCGGATTTCGTGCCGGGCACGCGAAAAGCGGCGCCGGGTGGGGATGATGACCCGGCGCCGCTTGTCTAGAGGGGTGTGACCCGGTGTGTCAGCGGCCGTTCACGGAGAAGGCGTAGAAGGTCTTGCTGTTCTTGCCCTGAATGAACCGGTTGTTGTAGCCGTTGCCCCAGAAGACCGTGCCGTTGACGATCGCGGGTCCGGCGTTCGAGGAGCCCTCGCCCAGGTAGTCCCAGAGGATGCGGCCGGTGGCGCCGTCGAGGGCGTACATGTGGCCGCTCATGGAGCCGGCGTACATGACCCCGTTGGCGGTCGTGACCGCGCCCATGGTCTCGGCGTTCGACGGGTCGGCGATCTGCCAGAGGATCTTGCCGGTCTTGGCGTCGAGGGCGGCGAAGATGCCGTTCGTCGTGGTCTGCCCGTTGGGCAGGGTGTAGGGGACGTGGCTGGTGTTGGCGTTGCTGACGTAGAAGCGCTTGCCGTCGGTGGCGCTGCCCCACTCGATGCCGCCGTGCACGCCGCCGGGGCCGACCTGTGTCTTCCAGACGGTCTCACCGGTACGGGCGTCCAGCAGCCAGTAGGCCCCGCTCTTCTGCCCGGCGCCCACGACCAGGCGCGGGAGGCCGTGCTTGCCGGGGATGGTCAGCAGGTGGCCGCCCTCGGCGAAGTCGTAGTCGCCGCCGTGGTTGGGCGGGCAGTTCTGGTGCGGGAAGTTCGGCTCGCAGGCCACCGTCCAGGCGTCGAACACGATGTCGCCCGCCTGCCACTTGATGTCGCCGGTGCGCAGGTCGAAGGCGAGGAGCTGGTCGACGTGGTTGTCCGGCGGCTGGCACTCGGAGGCGGGCTTGCCCGCGCTCTGGCAGTCGCTCACGGTCTTCGGCACCGACAGGTTCTGCCCGGTGCCGACGACGACCGTGCGGTTGATCGGGTTGATCATCGGGCTGGTGCTCCACACACCGCCGCCGCTGAAGCCGCCGATCTGGCCGCCGTTCTCGGGAACGGTGTACTTCTTCCACAGGACGTTGCCGGTGGCCGCGTCGATCGCGGACAGGCTGCCGCGGAAGGTGCAGCAGAGGTAGCCGGGCAGGCCCGCGACGGCCGCCTCCTTGGAGGAGACACCCTGGTAGAGGACGCCGTTGTAGAGCGTGGGGGAACCGGTGACCACAGCTGCGAAGTGCTCGTCCAGCGTGGTCTTCCACACCAGGTCGCCGGTGTTGGCGTCAATGGCGAGCAGGTGCGCGCCCTGGCCGCCCTGCGGGCCGTTCTGGTCGCCGACGTAGATCCGGCCGCCGACCACCGTCGGGCTCGCCCGCACGATGCCGCCCGCGATGCCGTTCCAGTCCGACACCTTGCGCGACCAGATCTCCTGGCCCGTCTTGGCGTCGAGCTTGGAGAAGTAGCCGCCCCAGTCGGGGATGTAGACCGCGCCGTCGACCACGGCGGGAATCGCGGAGGTGTCGCCGTGCGTGGTGTAGGTCCACTTGACGGCGAGCTTGTCGGCGTTCGACGGGCTGATCTTGCGCTCGAAGGGGTTGGACTTCGAGTTGAGGGTGTCGTGCCCGCCCATCGCCCAGTCGGCGGGCGAGGGGAGGTTCGGGAAGGTCAGCGCCTGGGACGGCGTCTGCGTCCGGCTCTGGGCCTGCGCCCCGGGCACCAGGCCGCCCATCGCCAGCAGAAGTGCGCTCACCCCGACGGTGGCGCGTGTCAGCATCTTGCCGGGCAGCTTCACGAGGAGACCTCCTGTCGGCCGACCGCCACGCCCGCGTCCGCGGGGGTGGCGTACTCGGGGTTGAACTTTCCGATCTGGCGCAGCAGGGTCAGCTCGTCGCGAGCGCCCCAGTGCTCTACGGCCTTGCCGTTCTCAATGCGGTAGAAGTGCAGGTGCTGCACCTTGACCTCGGCACCGGTCGGCTCGATGCCCATGAAGTCACCGGTGTGCTTGCCGCTGAAGGTCACCCGGCAGGCGAACTTGTCGCCCTCCGAGATGAAGTCGTCAACCTGCCACGTGGCCTCGGAGAAGGCGTTGCGCATGTAGCGGGCGGTCGACAGGTAGCCCTCGGGGCCGCCCGCGACGCCCGGGGACGCCTCGTGGTCGATGAAGTCGGGGGCGATGAACTGCTGGGCCGCCTCCTCGTCGAGCTCACCGAACACCCTGGCGATGCCGATGGCGACCTCGATGATCTCCTGCGTGGCCGTCGGGGGCGCCTCCGCCAGAGGGGCCAACATCTTGTAAACCTCGTCCGGCATGGTTTGCCTTTCTCAACAAATGTGCGAGGTGCCGTGGATTAGTAGCCGAGCCCGGAGCCGCCGCTGATGGGCAGCAGCGCGCCGGTGATGAAGCTGGCCTCGTCGCTGGCCAGGAAGCGCACCGCGGGGGCGACCTCCTCAGGCCTGCCCGAACGGCGCAGTGCGGTGATGCTGTGCAGGTAGGAGCGGTGCTGCTCGGAGAGCCCCGCCACCATGTCGGTCTCGATGAGGCCCGGCATCACCACGTTCACGGTGATCTTCCTGGAGCCCAGCTCCCAGGCGAGGGAGCGGGCGAAGCCGGCCAGGGCGGCCTTGGACGCCGAGTAGTTGGTCACGCCGGGCGACCCCCAGAAGGCGGTGGTCGAGCCGACGAGGATGATCCGTCCCCAGCGGGCCTTGACCATGTCCGTCACCGCGCACCGCGCGGCCCGCACCGTGCCCATCAGGTTGGTGTCGATGACGTCGGCGAAGTCCTTCTCCGACATGGCCAAAAACAGGTTGTCCCTGGTGGTCCCGGCGTTGGCGACCAGGACCTGGACCGCGCCCTGCTGGGCCTTGACCTCTTCGAAGGCCGCCTCGACGGACGCCGTGTCGGTCACGTCGCACCGCACGCCGAACAGCCCCTCCGGGGGCTCTCCCGACCGGTAGGTGACGGCGACCTTGTCGCCCGCCTCCTCGAACGCCCGCGCGATGGCGAGGCCGATGCCCTTGTTGCCTCCCGTGACCAGGACGGAACGGCTCACTGAGCCCACACTCCCAACTGCTCGTCCAGAGCCTTGATTGCCGTTTGCGCGTCGGTGAAGTGGATGGCACGCCAGCCCGCCGCCTCTGCTCCCTCGCAGTTCTTCGCGAGGTCGTCGATGAACAGGGACTGCGCGGCGGGGATGCCGGACCGCTCGACCGCGAGGTCGAAGATCTCCCTGGCCGGCTTGCGGTGGCCGACCTCGAAGGAGAGCACGACGTCGTCGAAGAGGCCGACCGGGTCGACCATGCGGCGCCAGTGCGCGTCCCAGGCCGGGACCATGTTGGACAGCAGCCCGACGAACAGCCCCTCGGCCCGCACCTCCCGCAGCCGGTCGGCCCACGCCTGGTTGACCTCCCGGCCGTCGAACCAGGCGTCGGCGAGCGTCGTCAGGTGCAGGTCGATGCCGTGGTCGGTGCGCAGCAGCTCCCCGATCTGGGCGAGCCACTCCTGCTCGGTGACCAGGGGCGTGTCGATGGGCAGCATGATGTCGTCGGTGCCGTACGACGCCGTGACCTTGAGGATCGCGTCGATCAGCGGCTCCTGACGGATGCCCTGGTTCTCACAGAAGACGGCCAGAGTGTGGCTGATGGGCGGCGTCAGCACGCCGCCGAAGTCGGTCCACACGGCCAGGACGGGTTGGGTCATCGGGGCACCATCACCATCGTCGACTCGGCGATCGTGATCGCCTCCTGAATGAAAGCGACGTTCACCGTGACGGCGCCGTCGCCTGTTTCCGTGCGGGTCGCCGCGGCCAGCACCGGCTGGTCGAGCTCCGCGAACCGCCCGAAGGATCCCGAGACCGTGGCGGGCCAGGCGTCGGCGCCGTCGATCGCGACGATGGCGAGCTGGCGGGCCGCCTCGGTGAGGGTCATGGCGGGCAGGTGGTCGTAGTCGTGGTCGAAAATCGCGCGGTTGCCGAATCTCGGGGTCACCCTGGCGGTCACGGAGGAGGGACCGCGCTCGACCTGCGAGATCACCACGTTCATCGGGCTCACCCTGCCGACCAGGTACGGCTCGGCCTGCCGGGGGTCGGGCACGTCCTCAAGGTCCCCGGTGAGGGGGGCGGGGGTTCCGCGGAGCACGTTGCGCAGCGCCTCGTGCTCGGTGTGCGTGACGATCTGCACTTCCATGATGTGCGTGCCCGCGTGAACGCCGTCGATGGAGAGGTCCTGGCGGACCGCGCCCTTGCGCACCTTGCCCGCCCTGACCCGGAGGGTCTCGAAGCGGTTGTCGATCCGCAGCTCCCCGGGCCTGCGCCCGGCCCGCAGCACGGACGGGTCGGGAAGGTCCAGCGAGAAGGTGTTCACCATCATCGTGGTCTCCGGCGGGAGCCCCAGAAGATGGGCGCCCGCGATACCGGCCTGCCTGCCCGCCTCCAGGATGAGCAGCGGGTCGAACAGGGACGGCCTCGCCACGTGGTCGCTGTAGTAGCCGTGGCTGAGCGGCAACTGGGCCGCGGCCAGGAAACGGGACTCCCCCGCCGGGACCAGGTCGGTCACGAAGACCTCCGCGACGGAGGCCCGGTGGACCAGCCCGCGCTCGACCGTACGCCGGAAGCTGAGCTCCTCGAACAGGACCAGATCCTCGGCAGTCCCGGTGTTGACCGTCATCCGTACCTCCACAAAATGCCGGAATAAGTCGGGCATCACTGTGACACGACGCGATGAAATTAAAATAAAAGTGACATAAAAATGTATCCTCCTACCACTTTCGATCCGTCTCCTTGCCCGCTATATCCGCCCGCTATTAATGTCGGTTGTCAGCGGTGACCCGCATTCTCGAAAGGAATCCATAATGACTCTGGACGTTCTGCAGGAAAAGATCCGCGGCATCATCTCGCAGGAGCTCGAATTGGAGGACGGCGAGCTCACCGCGGAGGGTCATTTCATCGACGAGTACGACGCCGACTCCCTTTCGCTCATCACGATCCTCGCCCGGATCGAGAAGGAGCTCGGGATCGTGGTGCCGCAGGACGAGCTGCCGAACATGCCCAACCTTCAGGGCGTCTTCGACGTCGTGGGCACCATCAACAGCCGGGAGTCCCAGGGTGTCTGAACGCCGCCGGGTGGTCATCACCGGCCTCGGGGCGGTGAGCAGCATCGGCATCGGGGTCGAGAACTTCATCGAGGGCATCCGCGAGGGGCGCAACGGCGTCTCTCCGATCGCCAGCTTCGACGCGGGCAACTTCCCCTACACCACGGCCGGTGAGGTTCACGACTTCGAGCCCGAGGCGATCCTGGAACGGCTCGACGTCGAGCGCTGGGGGCGCAGCAGCCTGTTCTCCGCGGCTGCCGCGCGGCTGGCCGTACAGGACTCGAAGCTGGACCCCGAGCTGCTGTCCGCCTCGCGGGCCGGCTCGATCATGGGAACCACGGCCGGCGAGGCGCAGGTCCTGCAGGCCGCGGTCGAGCAGTGGGTGGCGAACGGGCTGGACAACGTCGACGGGCGGCTCGCCGCGATGACGCCGGTCAGCCAGATCGCCAACTCCGTCAACCACGAGCTGCAGCTCACCGGTGACGCCCAGACCATCCCCACGGCGTGCTCGGCGAGCAACATGGCGCTGGGCTACGCCTACGACCTGGTGCGCACCGGCGAGGCCGACTTCATGCTGGCCGGAGGGGCGGACGCGGTCAACCGCGCCTGCCACGCCGGCTTCTACCGGCTCGGCGCACTGGCCGAGGACCTCTCCCGGCCGTTCGACCTCAACCGCTCCGGCATCCTCACCGGTGAGGGGGGCGCGGTCCTGCTCCTTGAGCCGCTGGACCACGCGGTCGCGCGGGGCGCCACGATCTACGCCGAGGTGCTCGGCTACGGCGTCAACTGCGACGCCCGGCACATGGTCAACCCGGACGCGCCGAGCATCGCCGAGTGCATCCGCATCGCCCACCGCTACGCGGGTGTCAAGGCTGAGCAGATCGACTACATCTGCGCGCACGGCACCGGCACGCCGACCAACGACTACACCGAGGTCAGCGCGGTTCGCGAGGTGTTCGGCGAGCGGATCCCGCCGATCAGCTCGATCAAGTCGATGATCGGGCACACGATGGGCGCGGCGAGCGCCTTCGGTGCCATCGTCTGCGGCAAGGCTCTGGAGGACGGCTTTCTGCCGCCGACCGCGAACCTGGAGAAGCTCGACCCGGCGCTGGGCGACGGGCTCGACGTGGTACCGGGCAAGGCACGTCCGGCCACGCTGAACATCGTGCAGAACCAGGGTCTCGCATTCGGCGGGAACAACGTCGTTACGATCTTCGGGAGGGTGGCGTGACGACAACCGTCGCCGTCAAGCCTTTGACGATCACGGCCTGCGGGGTCGTCTCTCCCGCGGGCCTGGGCCTGGACGCGCTGGAGAGCGCCCTGCGCTCCGGCGTGGACGCCTACACCGCGCCGCAGAGCGGGTTCGAGGACGTGACGGACAGCTATCCGCCGCGCCCGGCCTGGGCCGTTCCCGACCTCAAGGTCGCCGAGCACCTGGGCCGTAAGGGCCTGCGTCACATCGACCGGTTCACCATGCTCGGCCTGATCGCCTGCAAGCTGGCGTTCGACGAGTCCGGCACGGTACTCAGCGACGAGGACCGCGCCGAGACCGGCGTCGTCATGGCGACCAACACCGGCAGCCTGGTCAGCATGCTTGAGGTCGGGCGCGACACCCTGCTGCAGGAGAAGCCCTACCTCGTCAACCCGGCGAGGTTCCCCAACGTCGTCACCAACGCCTGCACCGGCCAGATCGCGATCCGCAACTCCCTCACCGGGGTGAACGTGGTCGTGTCCGGCGGGCAGGCGGCCGGGCTCGCCGCGGTGCGCTTCGCCCGCACCACGATCGGCGACCAGCGCTCCCGCAGGCTCCTCGTCGGAGGCATCGAGGAGCTGTCCGAGGTGGCGGCCTGGGGCTGGCACAAGTCCGGCGCGCTGCACGAGAACGCGCCGGTCGGCGAGGGCTCCGCGGTCTTCCTCGTCGAGGACGGCGAGGCCGCTTCCGCGGCGGGCAGGACGGGACTCGCCGACCTGCTCGCCTGTGAGGTCGGCTACTACGGGGCCAGGGACGCGGCGGGCCGCGCCGAGGGTCTGCGTTCCTGCGTCGAGCGGGCTCTGGACCGCAGCGGGGTCTCCCCCGGCGAGGTCGACGTCGTCTCGCTCGGGGCGACGAACCACCGCGGTCTCGACGACCTCGAGGAGCAGGCGCTCCAGGAGGTGCTCGACCGCCCCGTCCCGAAGATTCGTGTCTCCGAGGTCCTGGGCGAGCTGTACAGCGCGAGCGTTCCCCTGCAGGTCGCGGCGATTCTGGCGCTGTGGCGCGGCGAGCCCGCCGAGCACGCGCGGGTCGCGCTGGTGACCTCCATCGGCGGTGACGGCAACGCGGGCTGCCTGGTGGTGCGCGAATGCCGATGAACGAGGGGTGCGTCGGCAAGGTCTACGGGCCGACCGCGCCGTACGAGGTCGGAAGGGAGAAGATCCGGGAGTTCGCCGCCGCCGTCAGGGAAGGCAACGCCGCCTGCTGGGACACAGAGGCGGCGCGGGCTCTCGGATACCCGGACGTCATCGCCCCGCCGAGCTTTCCCATGGTGCTGACCCTGGAGGCCGAGCACGACGCCGTGCACGACCCCGAGCTGGGCGCGGCGAACCAGAACCGCTTCGTCCACCGCGAGCAGCGGTTCGCCTACAGCAGGCCGATCCACGCGGGAGACGTCCTCACCGTGACGGTACGGCTGGCGGGCATCGACTCGGTCGGCGACAACGACGTCGTCACCTACGAGAGCACGCTGACCGCGACCGGCGGGGAGCACGTGTGCACCGCGAGGTCGACGTTCGTGATCTTCGGTCAGGAAGGGAGGGGGGACGCCTCATGACGGTCGAGACGGCCTCCCGGCCGCGCTACGAGGAGATCGAGCCCGGCTTCCGGCTGCCGGGCCGTGCCTTCAAGGTCGAGCGCAAGGACCTCGTCAGGTACGGCGGAGCGGCCTGCGACTACAACACCATCCACTGGGACGACCGGACGGCCGAGATGATGGGGCTGCCGAGTCCCATCGCGCACGGCATGTTCACCATGGGCCTGGCGCTCGGCGTGCTGACGGACTGGGCGGGCGACCCGGGGGCGGTGGTCGACTTCGGTGGCCGCTTCCCCCGGCTCGTCCCCGTGCCGAACGACGGTGTCGGCGTCGAGCTGGTCGTCGAGGCGACGGTGGTCGAGAAGCTGGAGGCGCCCAGGGTCCGGCTCAACGTGGCCGTGCGGTGTGGCGGGAACAAGGTGCTCACCATGCCGAGGACCATCGTGGCGCTGCGGTAGCTCCCGCCCCCTTCCCCGACGTCGTCAGGGAGGAGGCGGGGGCTCACCCGGCGGTCGCCAGGATCTCGTGGTGGAGCCGCTGCAGTTCTGCGGACGGTTCGAGACCCAGCTCCTCGTGGAGGACCTTGCGCAGGTCACGGAAGGCCAGAAGGGCCTCGCCCCGGCGTCCCGACAGGTGCAGTGCCTCGATGAGGCGGGCGTGGAACCACTCGTTGAGCAGGTTGGTCGCGACCAGGCCGCGCAGATCGGGGATGAGTTCGCGGTGCAGGCCGAGGCGCATGTCGGTCTCGACCCACAGCTCCATCGCCCTGATCCGCTTCTCCTCCAGGTGGGCGACGTGACGGGTGAGGACGGGACCGAGCGGCACATTGGTCAGCGGAGTGCCCCGCCACAGGTCGAGCGCCTCCCGCAGGTGCCGCGCGGCGTCGACCGTACGGCCGCCGGCGAGGGCGGACCCGCCGTCGGCGACCAGCCGCTGGAAGTGCCGGACGTCCACCTGATCCTCCGTCACCTTGAGCTGGTAACCGGTCGGCTCGGTGGTCAGCAGATCGGCGAGCTCCGGCTTGCCGCTCTCCTTGGCCATCATCTGGCGCAGGTGGTAGACGTGGGTGCGAATCGTCGCGACCACGGTCCGCGGCGGCGCCCCGTCCCACAGCTCCTCGGCCAGCGTGTCGATGTCGACCACCTGACCGGGCCTGAGCAACAGCAACGCGAGAAGCCTGCGGATCTTCGGTCCCCTCGGAACCCAGACCCCCTGCTCCGTCCGCAGCTCGAAAGAGCCGAGGATACAAAAGTTGATCATGTTCTCTCCCCCCCAGGGAAATGACCTGACGGAGGAGAGTCTGCATATGTCAGTGCAAATCGTGATACTGCGCTAAAGACACATGAGATGTCTCTAAAGAGGGATAGCGCCCCCGGCAAGAGCACGTCGGCAGCGCATCGGGCACTCCAGCCCGGCAAACGTGATTTTCGTCTCTCTCCGCTCCCCACGCAATCACCCTCAAGCCACCCTCAAACCGAGGAGGTCGAGGTGCCGCTGAATCCGGCCTTCGCCGGTCGGGTCTACCCGGCCACCGTTCCCTACCTGATCGGTCGCGAGAAGATCCGCGAGTTCGCCGAGGCGATCGGCGACACGCGTGACGAACCGACTGCTCCCCCGACGTTCGCCATCGCGCTCACCCTGCGCGCCGAGGTCGCGGTCGTCAGCGATCCCGAACTGGGGCTCGACCTGACGCGCCTGCTCCACCGCGAGCAGCGGTTCGACCATCGGCGCCCCATCCGGGACGGCGACGAGCTGACCGTGACGGTCACGATCAGCGAGGTGGGTCGCGTCGGCGAGACCGACATGGTCACCCTCAGCAGCGATCTGCGCACCGTGACGGGCGAGCACGTGTGCACGACCACCTCGACACTGATTGCGCAGGGCGATGACTGAACCGCGTTATGACGAGATCGCTCCGGGGACCAAGCTGCCCCGGCTGACGCATGTGATCCGCCGGGGCGACCTGGTGCGTTACGCGGGTGCGTCCGGCGACTTCAACCCCATCCACTGGAGCGAGCGCGCGGCCACCGAGGCGGGCCTGCCCACGATCATCGCGCACGGCATGCTCACCCTGGGCGTGGCCATGCGGCTGGTCAGCGAGTGGGCCGGGCGGGAGGCCGTCCTGGAGTGCGGCGGCCGGTTCGCCAGGCCCGTCGTCGTGCCGGACGACGAGGCGGGTGTTGAGCTCGTCGTCGACGGCGTGGTCGCGGAGAAACTGGACGGCTCGCGAGTGCGGGTCGATCTGACCGTCCGCTGCGGCGGTGAGAAGGTGCTGGCCCGTCCCCGCGCCGTCGTCGCGCTCACCTGACCTGTTTCGACCCGCTCTGATCAGGCGATCCGTGCTGATCAGTTCATCCAGACCAACTGAGAGGAACTCCACGATGCCGACCTTCGTGGGCGCCTATTCCTGGACCGACGTCCCCGCGCGGGGCATCGCCGTCGTCGAGGCGGGCACGGTCACGGGCACGTTCACCGACATCGTCAACCCGTTCCACCTGGCGCTCTCGCCGTCTGGGCAGACCCTGTACGTCGCGAGCAACGCGCCGGAGGGACGGGTGTTCGCGCTGAGGGTCGGGGACGACGGCTCGCTGACCCCGCTGAACGACCAGTCGGCCGAGGGCGCCGGGACGATTCACGTCCTCGTCCACTCCGGTCATCTTTATGCGACAAATCATGACTCGGGGGAGGTGGTGGTCTTCCCGATCAACCCCGACGAGAGCCTCGGCCCGGTCGCGCAGTCGGTCAAGCACCTCGGCGCCGGGCCCGACGCGCTGAGCCAGCTCGGCCCGCACCCGCACATGACGATCCCCGACCCGACGGGCACGCGCGTGCTCGTGCCGGACAAGGGCAACGACCAGCTCTACGTCTACCGTCTTGAGGAAGGGCTGCTGGTTCCGCACAGCCAGGTGCACCTCGGCGCGGGCACCGGGCCGCGCCAGCTGGTGTTCAACCCCGACGGCAGGCACCTCTACGTCGTCAACGAGCTGGTCTCCTCGATCACCGTCTGCGGCTACGACCCGTCGACGGGCGCCCTGTGGACGGTAGGCACCGCTCCCACCCTTCCCGAGGGCGCGGACGGCTGGAACGCCCCCTCCGGGATCGCCCTGTCCGCCGACGGACGGTTCGTCTACGTCGCCAACCGCGGCCACGAGAGCCTTACCGTGCTCCGGGTGGCGAAGGACGGCGCGCACCTCGAGCCGGTGGACACGCTCAGGCTCTCTGAGGAGCCGCTCAGCACGATGCCGTGGGACCTGGTCCCGGACCCCTCGGGCACCCTGCTGCACCTCGCCAACCAGACGGCGGGCACGGTGGTCGCGTTCACCGTCGACCCCGAGACCGGCCTGCTCTCGCCGAGTGACACCCCGGCGGTCGAGGTGCAGGGCGCGGCCTGCCTGCTCCTGCGCTGACCCGGGCCGCCGTCTCTTCGACGCGACCCCGCTCACCACGAAGGCACCGGACCAGCCTGGTCCGGTGCCTTCGCACATCCGAGGGTCGTGAAACGCCGCGGGGCCGTAAAGCGTCCGGGGCTTGACCTCCTCCCCTCCCCGAGGGGAGGGGATTCCTGCGGTCGCCCGCAGGGTTTCCTGTTTCACCGCCGACCGCCCGCCCGAAAAGAATCTTTCGTTGAGGTCTTACACCGGCTCCGCAGGCGTTTCACCTCTCCGCCGGCCCGGCGGCGAGGGTGGAGCCGATCGTGCGAGTGGCGGCTTGGTTATCGCCGCCACCGAACACATTACCGAATCCTGCGGCGTCGTGCCGCGCTTCCTCCCGGCCCTGAAGGACCGGGTCTCCACGCTTAAGGAGTTTCGATGAAGCCGCCCGGCGGTTCGTCACCTGGGTGGATCGGAACCGCCGGGCGGCCTGTCAGTCGTCTACGTAGCCGCCGAACCGCCGGGCGGTCTCCGCCTCCTGCGCGATGCGCCTGATCGAGGAGACCACGGCGTCGCCGATCGCGGTCCAGATCACCACGGCCTCGGCCATGCTGTCGAGGTCGGGCCTTCCCATGATCGCGGCGATCTCCAGCTCGGCCAGGTGCCCGACCGTGTCGGCGTACTCCCCCAACAACGAGAAGTAGTCGTCCTGCCGCAGACGGTGCATGGTGGCCAGCGCCTCGGTCAGGGTCAGCCTGGCCGGGTTGCGCGGGCCGACCCGCCAGCCCCGCTTGGCGATGAGCTCGTCCACCTGGCGGGTCGCCTCCGCCCAGGCCTCGTCCTCGACGTGCTCGCGGCGGGTGGTCAGGGCGTACTGCGCCTTGCCCAGCGCGCCGAGGCTGTTCATCTGCGAGTCCATGAGGGTGAGGACGTCGCGGGCCGCGGCGATGCTCAGCCCGCCGACCTCGACCAGCGCCCTGGCCAGCTTCAGCCTGCGCAGATGGATCTCCTCGTACTGCGCCTGGTTGGGACTGGTCCGCTCACCCGGTGGCAGCAGCCCTTCCCGCATGTAGTACTTGATCGTCGGGATCGGCACCCCGCTACGACGGCTCAGCTCCGCGATTCGCATACTTCTCCTCCTCTCCCCCTGGAACGTCCTCCGCGATCGGGGGGAACGGCCTTACCCGGAACGAATCGATTCAGGATAGACAGCGAACTCTCCGTTAGACACTTCCAACGGTCCCGGAGGGCTGAATTTCCTGGATCGGAGCGAGGGGGGCAGGGTGCCGTGAAGGGGTCAGCAGGGCGGCGAGGGCACCGAGGGCGAGGATGGCCGTGCCCGCCCACAGCGCGGGCCGCAGGCCGGAGACGAACGCCTCCGCCCCGGTGTAGCCGCCCGTCGCGGCGAAGAGGCCCGACAGTACGGCGATGCCCATGACCACGCCGACCTGCCGCATCGCGTTGTTGACCCCCGAGGCCACGCCCTCCTCCTCGGTGGAGACGAAGTCCAGCGTCTGGCGGGCGCTGAGCGCGAAGAACAGCCCCATGCCCAGCCCGGCGACTACCATCCCGGGCAGCAGCACGAGGTAGGGGACCTCGGTTGAGACGACGAACGCGAACCAGGCCAGCGCCCCGCCCTGCAGGATCGAGCCGATCACCATGAGCCGTTTGATCCCGAGCCGCTCACCGAACATGCCGGCGAGCGGGGCGACAAGGACGGGCATCATCGTCCACGGCAGCGTGCGCAACCCGGCGCCCGCGGGCGAGAAGTTCAGGACGTGCTGCAGGAACTGCGTCAGCAGGAAGACCGCGCCGAACATGCCGCCCTGGACGAGCAGCGCGACCAGGTTGGAGAGGGTGAACCCCCTGCTGCGGAACAGCCTGGGCGGGACGACCGGGTTGGGGACCCTGCGCTCCCAGAACACGAACCAGACCAGCAGCCCCGCTCCGGCCACGACAGGAACGATCACCTGCGGGCTCCCCCAGCCGAGGGTGGTGCTGCGCACCATGCCGTAGACGACGCCGAGCAGCCCGAGCGTGACGAGGAGAGTGCCCCGGACGTCGAGACGGCTGTAGGGGCCGTGGCTCTCCCGTAGGAAGCGGAATGCCAGCGGGACCAGGATCAGGCCGATGGGGACGTTGATCCAGAACACCCAGTGCCAGTCGCCGAGCTCGACGATCGCGCCGCCGATCCACGGGCCGATGGCGATGGCCAGCCCGCTCATGCCGCTGAGACCGGCGATCGACATGCCCCTGCGCTCGGGGGGGACGGACTGGACCACGAGGGTCAGCGCCAGAGGGAAGATCACCGAGGCTCCCACGCCCTGGACGGCACGCGCCAGGACGAGGAACTCCGCAGACGTGGCCAGGGCCGCGGCGGCCGAGGCCAGGGTGAACAGGGTGACTCCGCCGATGAAGACCCTGCGCCGCCCGAAGCGGTCACCGAGGATCGCGGCGGTGAGCAGGAAGATCGCGTATGTCAGTGTGTAGGCGTTCACCGTCCACTCGAGGCTCTCGAGTGACGCGTTGAAGCGGTCACGAATAGTTGGCAACGCGGTGGTGACGACGAGGTTGTCCATCGACGCCATGAAGGCCGCAACCCCGGTGATCAGGAACGTGGGTAGGCCGCCGCCTCGCACATTCACAAGACGCCTCCATTCAAGGACCTTGCGAAGACTCGTACAGATAGTAGATATTATCACTATCGGGTTTGTATCGATAGTAGTGATATCCACTATCCACTGGCGTCCAATGGGAGGGGACTGATGTTCTCCGCACTTGGCAGGTTCGCCGCGAGACGCCGACTATGGGTCGTCATCGGCACCCTGATCTTCACGGTCGTGGCCGGCGGCTGGGGGTCGGGCGTGCTGAGCAGCCTCGGCGGCGGCGCGGGCTTCGATGACCCCGGAAGCGAGTCGGTGCACGCGGACGAGATCGTCGCGGGCCCCCTCGGTCGGTACGCGAACGACATCGTGGCGCTCTACGAGAGCCCGGACAAGACGGTCGACGACCCCGCCTTCTCCGGCCCCCTCCAGAGCGCCCTGGCGGCGGTGCCGCGCGACAACATCGTGCGTCTCGAGTCCTACTGGACGACGAAGTCGCCGGACTTCGTCTCCAAGGACAAGCACTCGACCTACGTCACGATCCAGCTCAACTCGAGCGTCGACCAGCAGCGCGTGCTGCAACTGCGCGCGATCCAGGACAAGCTCAAGGTGAGCGGCCTGACGGTCCGCTTCGGCGGACTGACCTCGATGACCGACCAGGTGAACCGGCAGACGCTGCGCGACCTGCTGTTCGCCGAGTCGCTGTCCATCCCGCTCCTGCTGATCCTGCTGGTGCTCATCTTCCGCAGCTTCATCGCGGCCGCGCTGCCGCTGCTCATCGGGTTCACCGCGGCGTTCGGCTCGTTCGCGGTACTGCGCTTCGTCACCCTCTTCACCGACATCTCGACGTTCGCGATCCAGGTGGTCAGCATCCTTGGCCTCGGCCTGGCCATCGACTACGCGCTGCTCATGGTCAACCGCTTTCGTGAGGAGATGCGCAACGGCCACTCGGTTGACGAGGCGGTGCGGCGCACCATGGTCACCTCGGGCCGCACCATCGCGTTCTCCGGCCTGATCGTCGCCATGTCCTTCGCCGGACTCACGGTCTTCCCGTCCAGGTTCCTGCTCTCGATGGGTTACGCGGGCGCGGGTGTCACGCTGCTGGCCGTACTGGCCACGCTCACCGTGCTGCCCGCCGTGCTGCGCTACGCGGGCCCCCGGGTGAACTCCCGCAAGGAGCGCCTCGGCAAGGCCTCGACCGTTCCGGTCACGGAGGGCCGCTGGTACCGCCTGACGCACGCCGTCATGCGGCGCCCGCTGGCCGTCACCGCCGTCATCGTCGTGGTGCTGGTCGGTCTCGGCCTGCCCTTCCTCGGCGTCAACTGGGCGCGCCCCGGCGACTGGGTGCTGCCCGCGCAGGCCGACGCCCGCCTGGTGACCCAGAAGCTCGCCGCCGACTACTCCCACGACCCCGCCAAGCTGGTGACCTCCGTCGTCGAGGGCAAGGCGGACACCGCCGCCCTCGAGGCGTACGCCCGCAGGCTGGACGCGGTCGCCGGAGTCGACAGCGCGCGGGTGACCGGCACCGCGACCGACCAGGCCAGGCTCTCCCTCGGCTACTCGAGCGACCCGATGTCGCGGGACGCCCGCCGGATGGTCGAGGAGCTGCGCGCGGTCCAGACCCCGCCCGGCACGAAGGCCTCCTTCACCGGCATGCCGGCCTCACGGGTCGACATCGTCGACATGGTCATCTCCCGGATGCCGTGGATGGCGCTGTTCGTCGCCGTGGTCTCGTTCGTGGTGCTTTTCCTGGCCTTCGGCTCCGTGGTGCTGCCGCTGAAGTCGATCCTGCTCAACCTGCTGTCGCTCTCCGCCTCCTTCGGCGCCATCAAGCTGATCTTCCAGGACGGCTGGCTCTCCGGGCTGCTCGGCTTCGTGCCGGTCGGCGCGATCGACGTCAACTTCCCCGTGCTGATCGTGGCCATCGCCTTCGGTCTCGCGATGGACTACGAGGTCTTCCTCCTGTCGCGGATCCGCGAGGAGATGGCGCGCACCGGCGACCCGGTCGAGTCGATCGCCGTCGGCGTCCAGCACACGGCGAGGATCATCACCAGCGCCGCCCTGCTGCTCGCCGTCGTGGTCGGCGGCTTCGTGATCTCCGGCATCACCTTCATGAAGATGGCCGGAGTCGGCCTGCTCATCGCGGTCGTCGTGGACGTGACCATCGTCCGCGGACTGCTCGTCCCCGCGACGATGCGCCTGCTCGGCTCGGCCGCGTGGTGGGCACCCGCTCCGCTCAAGCGGGTGTGGGACAGGTACGGCCTGCGCGAGACGAGTGACGCGGGCGAGCCCGGCGACATCGTGACCCCCAGACCGGCAGGAGTGTGACCCCATGACCATGGAATATCGCGTGCTTGGCCGTACCGGCCTGAAGGTGAGCAAGATCTGCCTGGGGGCCATGATGTTCGGCTCCTGGGGCACCTCCGACCAGGGCGACGTCTCCAAGATCATCGGAACGGCGCTCGACGCGGGCGTGAACTTCATCGACACCTCGGACAACTACTCCGGGGGCGAGTCGGAGCAGCTCGTCGGCAAGGCCCTGGCGGACGCGGGCGTGCGGGACAGGGTCGTGCTCGCCACGAAGTGCCACATGCCCATGGGCGAGGACCCGAACTCGCGCGGCAACTCCCGGCGGTGGATCTTCCAGGAGGTCGAGAACAGCCTGCGCCGTCTCGGCACCGACTGGATCGACCTCTACCAGATCCACCGCCCCGACCTCACCACCGACATCGACGAGACCCTCGGCGCGCTGACCGACCTGGTCCGCGCCGGGAAGATCCGCTACTTCGGCACCTCGACGTTCCCGGCCCACCTGCTCGTCGAGGCGCACTGGACCTCCCAGGTGCGCGCCCGGGAGCGCTTCGTCTGCGAGCAGGCGCCGTACTCACTGCTGGTGCGCGGGGTCGAGGCCGACGTTCTACCGGTGTGTGAGAAGCTCGGAACCGGAGTGATCACCTGGAGCCCGCTGGCGGGAGGTTGGCTGAGCGGGACCTACCGCAAGGACAAGGAGCAGCCATTCACCATCCGCAGCTTCGTGCTTCCCGAGCGGTACGACATGGCTCTCACCGAGAACCAGCGCAAGCTGGAGGCGGTCGAGGCGTTCGCCGAGCTGGCCGAAAAGACAGGAATCACCCTGATCGAGCTGTCGCTCGCCTTCGTACTCCAGCACCCCGCCGTAACCTCGGTGATCATCGGTCCCCGTACCGCCGAGCATCTGGCGAGCCAGCTGACCTCGGCTTCGGTGACGCTGGACGCGGAAGTGCTCGACGAAATCGACCGCATCGTTCCGCCCGGAGTCACGCTGAACCCGCACGACGCCGGCTGGCGGCATCCGGCCCTGGAAGAGCAGGCCAGACGACGTCGTTGAAAATTCATAAACTACGAGTCGGCTGTAAGGAGATATAGTACAAGCGCACGATCTCCCAGCCTTGGCGGCCGTCGGCAATTAAAATATGAGCCCGCCTATATGTTTGCCGACGGCCGCACTCGACGCCAACACGAACGGTGATAGTCTGAATACAAGTCATCCAACTTGTTTTAGACATGTCATTAACGTTGCACCGCATACGCCTTGCCTAGATAATGGTGGCAGCGGGACCGGCTACGCTGGCGTTCGGGGGAACAAATCCAGCAATGCATTCAAGTTCGCTTACTTCATTGCGACCAGACCAGCCGTAGCGGAGCGGTCCGATCAAGCTCGAAGTTCGTCCATTGAAATGCACGGGGATGACGATGCAAGGGACCAGTATCGGCGCACTTCTCACACCTCACCAACGATTCACGTTAAACACTTCAGCAATACTCGAAGCTTACGAAGGCCGGCTGCGGGCACTGTCCAGCCCGCTGGTCAGGAGTCCCGAGACCTGGGAGGAATGCCGACTACAGGCCGAACTACTGCTGGCCGAGTGCTCAGAGAGCCTCAAACCCGGTGGAAGGCGAGGCCATCCGCAGTTCACCGAATTGCCCGCGCACGCCACCAGCCATGTTGACCCGCTGGAGGCCGCGCTCGGCTGGTCCGAGTTGTTCGACGCGACGTGTGACCACCTGCCCGCCGTCCTGAACGGCCACCCGGACGAGGCGGAGCTACAGAAGGCGTTTCTGACGGCCCTCAACCGGGGCATCCTGGCGCTCAGCCAGATCCTGGCCGCGAAGCAGGACGCCATGGCCCTCGACCGCATCCACGAGATGCAGATCGACGATCGTCAGCGCCTGGCGCGGGAGATCCACGACTGGGTCGGCAGCGGCGTCAGCATGGCTCTCCTCCACCTGGACCTGTTCGAGAGCCAGCGACCGGCCGACGGCATGGAATCAGAGATCGGGAACATCCGGCAAGCGCTCTTCGAGATCTCTCAGGGCGCGAGAAGGTTGGTCTCCGGGCTGCGCTGGCGCGTGCCCGAGCCTCCTCTCGAGGTGGCCCTGAAGGAGTTCGCCCGCGACGCCGCACCGCCGGGCACCGCCGTGGACATCGCCGTCCACGGAGACGAGCGGTTGCTGTCCGAGCACTACAAGAGCGAGATCTTCGCGGTACTCCGTGAAGGCATGCGCAACGCCTTCGCCCACTCCAAAGCACGCAACGTGGTCACCCGTGTGGACATCGTCTCAGGAGACCTTCTCGCGACGGTCGACGACGATGGCACGGGGCTCGTTCTTGCAGGCAAGGAGAACAGCGCCGGACTCTCCTCCATGAGGGAACGCGTCGAACTACTCCACGGGGTCTTCCACCTCGCCAGCCGCCTGTCCGCCGGCACGCGGCTCCGGATCTGGGTCCCACTTCCAGGAGCGTTGTCATGCCGGAATCAAACGATCGCATCCGGATCGTCGTCGCCGACGACCACACATTATTCAGAGACGCCCTCTGCCAGGTTCTGAGGGCCGAGGACGACTTCCACGTGGTGGGGGACGCCTCGGACGGACCGGCCGTGATCTCCCTCACCGCCCGCGCCAAACCGGACATCGTGCTGCTCGACGTGGAGATGCCCAACCATCATCCGGCGCGAACCCTGCCCCGACTCCTGGAGGTGTCGCCGGCCCCCAAAGTGATCATCCTGAGCATGCACGACGACCCACAGCTGGTTCAGGACCTGCTCGGCGCGGGGGCCCACGGATACCTGCACAAGGCCATCCGCAGCCAGGAACTGCTCACGGCCATCCGCAGCGTCCACGCGGGCAGCCACGGGGTCACGGTCCTGGTGTCGCAGGCGATCGCCCCGCCCCAGCGCAACGCCCCGCAGGGGGTGCTCACCGAGCGCGAGCAGGAGGTTCTGGCACTGGTGGCCAACGCCCTCAGCAACCGGCAGATCGCCGTCCAACTGGCGATCACCGAGGGAACCGTCAAACGGCATCTGCGCAACATCTTCGGCAAGCTGTCGGCGGTCTCCCGAATCGACGCGGTCAACAAGGCCATTGGATCCACGCCGAGCCACCCGCTGATCCGGTCGGTCCACGGCACACCTCCTCTTGCCAGCATGAAACAAATAATGGATCGCTGTACTATCGATACATGACTATCTATTATTGGGAGACGCCGTGACGCGAACTCTCCGTGCCCTGCTGGGCTGGCACCGCCCGCTCGTCCTGTTCAGTGCCGCGATGGCCGGCCTCGGCGTGCTCTGCGCGGTCGGCATGGTCGTCGACGGACGCATGCTCGACGGCGCCTCCGTCTGGCTCAAGCCGTTCAAGTTCGCCATGTCTTTCATGATCTACAGCCTGACACTGGCCTGGCTGCTGCCCATGCTGCACAAGACCCCGGCGCTGGCCAAGAAGATCGGGACCGTGGTCGTCTCGCTCAGCACGGTCGGGGTCGGCCTGATCGTCGTCCAGGCCGCCAGGGGCAGGCACAGCCACTTCAACATCAGCACCCCCGAGGACGCCAGCATCTTCGGGGTCATGGGGACGCTCGTGACGATGCTCGCGGTCGTCACCATCGTCATCGCCGTGCTGGCGCTCCGTCAGCAGGCCGGTGACCCGGTGACCACGGTGGCGCTGCGCTTCGGGCTGATCGTCTGCCTGCTGGGCATGATGGTGGCCTTCTTCATGGTCGCGGGCACGACCACCGACGCCGCGGGCAACCTCGTCGCGGGCGCGCACAGCGTCGGCGTCACCGACGGCGGCCCCGGCCTGCCGATCATCGGATGGAGCACCACGGGTGGCGACCTGCGCGCCCCGCACGCCGTCGGCCTGCACGCGCTGCAGGTGATGCCGTTGCTCGCGCTGCTGCTGACCGCGCTCTCCCGGCGCCTGCCCGCGCTCAGCGGTGAGCGGGTACGGCTCGGCCTGGTGTGGGTCGCCGGGATCGGGTACGCCGGACTCGTCGTGCTGCTGACCTGGCAGGCCCGCAGGGGCCAGCCGCTGATCTACCCCGACTCGCTCACCCTGAGCGCCCTCGCCGGCCTGGCCGGCGCGGTCGTCGTCGCGGCGGGGCTGGTCATCGTGTTCGGACGCAGGCAACTGCCGGTGGGCGCTCCCGCCATCAAGGAAGGCGTGTCATGACGGTCGACACGCTCTTCGCCATCACCTTCCCGCTGGTGGTGCCGTTCTGGGCATTGATGATCTTCGCGCCGACCTGGTCGGTCACCCACCGGATCAGCTCATCGCCCCTGATAGTCCTGCCGCCGCTGGCGGTCTACCTCGTGCTGGCCATCCCGCGCTTCTCCGCACTCTGGACCGTGGTCAGCACGCCCGACCTGGGACTGATCACCGCGTTCTTCGGCCGGCCGGACGGCGCGGCCATCCTGTGGGCGCACGTCATCGCGTTCGACCTGTTCATCGGCCGCTGGATGTATCTCGACTCCCGTGAGCGGCGGGTTCACCCACTGCTGATGGGGCCCGTCCTGCTGCTGACGATCCTGCTCTCCCCGGTGGGACTGCTCGTCTACATCGCGATCCGTGCCTTCGCCAGGCCCAGCGCGCCGGACACGCCGTCAGGAGTGCGCCTGCCCGCGGCCTCAGAGGCCGGGTGAGGCGGGTTCACAGGCTCCCCGGGCGGAAAGGACAGGAACGGTCGACGAAAGAGTAAGGCCCAGGTCACCAAGTGACCCGGGCCTTTTTCGCTGTGCGCCGCCAGGGACTCGAACCCCGGACCCGCTGATTAAGAGTCAGCTGCTCTAACCAACTGAGCTAGCGGCGCTTGCAACGGAGGTAACTCTAGCAGCCACGCCGACGGCGACGCACATCAGAAAGCCAGGAGTACCGAAACGGGCAGGACCCGGCGGGCGGCACCGATGGACGGCGCACCAGGTAGCGCCCAAACGGTGCACAGACGGTGCACGGAAGGCGGCGGGGAATGGGCGGCCACAGGGTTCAGGAAGCCGGGTGGTGTCCGGAAAAAGACCCGGGGCCGGACAGTCCCCCAACTGTCCGGCCCCGGCCTCCTCGCGGGCCTTGCCTTCGCCTCCCCCAAGACTCCGGCGGCTCCGCTCAGGGACGCGATCCCCCTCGCGTCCTGTATCCGGTGAAAAGTCCCTGCTATGCTCCCCCCGGGCTTCGCAGAACCCCTTGACCTGCTTCAACAGTACAGAAGCTAACGTAACGAGCACGTCATCCAAGGGTTGATTTTGGCCCTACACCCGGAAATGACCCGGTATCACCGACCGGGCTCACGGGGTCTGTCACGGGCCGGGCTCACGGTGGCCGCACCTGCGCGGCGCGGGACCGGCCGGGGCTCGCGAGGCGCCGCCGTACGGAGCCAGGGAGCGGATCACGCGGGCGGGGCGGGGCAGGTCACTCGGGCAGTTCGAGCCTGACCTCGGTGTTCTCCCGCAGTGCCCGGCTCACCGTGCAGTACTTCTCCTCGACCCGCTTGGCCACGGCACGAAAGATCCCGTCGGCCTCCTCGTCACCCTCGGGAAGCTCCACGTCGTAGGTGATGGTGATCGGACCGAGCAGCGTCGGCTCGACCTTCTCCGCCTGGACGGTCATCGCCAGGCGCACAAGACGGTGACCGCGCTGGGCGGTGAGCGGCTCGACGGTGACGATGTTGCAGCCGCCGAGCGCCGCCAGCAGCAGCTCGACAGGGGTGAAGACGCCCTGCTCGTCACCGCTGCCCATGGCGACCTCGGCTCCACGGTCGTTACGGGCCACGAACCCGTCGTCGGTCCGCTCGACGTTCACCAGCGCCATGACGCTCCTCCCGTATCCCTCCCGCTCACCCTATCCAAGCGATCGGGACGGGCGGCGCTCTAGGCGTCGGGATGTTTCGAGAGGTACTCGATGTAGAAGGGGCGGAGCGCGTCGCCCAGCTCCCCCTCCCCGGAGGCCATCGCGTCACTGAGCAGGGCCGAAACCCGGCTCAGGTCATTGGCCGTCTCGTCCTCGTTCCCGGTGGACGCCTCCGCCGCCGGAATCACCTTGAGCAGCTCCCACAGGAAGGCGAAGTCCCCGTGGCGCACGGCGTAGCGGACCGCGCGATCATGTAGTTCCTGGGCCGACAGCGCCTCTAGCTGGTCCGTTTCCAACTGACCCACCTCCTCACGCCCCTTCTGCCCCCAGATGACGGCGATCATGCATGTCCGGCGCCCCGAGGGGGCCGCCGAGCCCAGGGTGACGGCGGCACGGAGCGGACCGGTCACGCGACAGGCGCGACGGCGAGCCCCGAACTGTTTAGTGTCCAGGTATATCCGTCGCCGACGGCACGGATCTATCACTCGTCCCACCCCCATGCGAGGATGCCAAAACGTGAGAATCATCATCAAGATCCTGGCCGTGGCGGCCGCCTTGTGGGCGGCGACGCAGCTCGTGAGCGGCATCACGGTGTCCGAGACGACCACCAGCAGCAGAATCGTCACACTGATCGCGGTGGCCCTCGTCTTCGGCGTCGTCAACGCGGTGCTCAAACCGATCATCAAGGTCCTCGGCTGCGCCTTCTACGCGCTCACACTGGGGCTGTTCGCCCTGGTCGTGAACGCGGGCCTGCTCCTGCTCACGAGCTGGATCGCCGGCCAGCTCCACCTGTCGTTCCACGTGGCGGGCTTCTGGGCCGCGTTCTGGGGCGCGATCATCGTCGGCCTGGTGAGCTGGCTGCTCGACCTGATCCTCGGCGACTGACGCGCTCGCGGCCGTTCCCCGCGGGGGCGGGCCCGATGGCGGGCGGCGGCCTCCTCTGGCCCGCCGCCCGCCACGCCGGGAGGGCGAGAACGGCCGTGCGTGTCGCCAGGTGACAAATCCTGACGGTGAAATCCTCATAACACAGCGATAGGGACGTTCTGAGAGAGCCGCACCTCGTGTCCGAACCGTTACGTTGACGGCACCCCCCCACACGAGGAGAGATCCATGCTCCGCAGAAACGCCGTGGCAGCGGGCGTCACACTCGCCGCCACGTTGGTCGCCGCCCCCGCCATAGCCTTCGCGACCACCGGCGCCCCCGCCGACCCTCTCTACCCTCAGGCGAAGGCGGAGGCCGCGGCCGTCGCCAAGCCCGCTCCTGAGCTGATCTCCGCACTCACCCGCGACCTCGGCATCACCGGCGAGCAGGCCTCTGTCCGCCTGGTCAACGAGAGTGCGGCCACCAAGGTCGAGCCGGTCGTCGCCAAGCAGCTCGGCGTCGCCTACGGCGGCGCCTGGGTCACCGGCCCCACCTCGGAACTCGTGGTCGCGACCAGCGACTCCAAGCACCTCACGACCATCCTCAAGACCGGTGCCCAGGCCAAGCTGGTCAAGCACCCGCTGGCCGCGCTCGACGCCGCCCAGGCCAAGCTCAACCAGCGCGCGAAGGACGCCACGCCCACGTCGGTGCCCGCCTGGTTCGTCGATGTGCGCACCAACACCGTGGTCGTGCTGGCCAATGACGTGGCCGCCGGCCAGGCGTTCGTCGACGCCAGCGGCGCGGACAAGGCCCTCGTCAAGGTCGAGAAGTCGGACGAGCACCCCAGGACGTTCTACGACCTGCGGGGCGGCGACGCCTACTACATCGGCAGCGGCAGCCGCTGCTCGATCGGCTTCTCCGCCACCCGCGGCGGCCAGGGCGGATTCGTCTCCGCGGGTCACTGCGGCCAGACCGGCAGCACCACCAGCGGTTCCAACCGAGTCTCGCAGGGCACCTTCCAGAACTCCGTCTTCCCCGGCAGCGACTACTCCTGGATCGCGACCAACTCCAACTGGACCCCGCGCGGCGTCGTGGTCCAGAACGGCGCCACGATCCCGGTGAACGGCTCGACCGTGGCCCAGGTCGGCTCCTCGGTCTGCCGGTCCGGCTCGACCACCGGCTGGCACTGCGGCACCGTCCAGCAGCTCAACAGCAGCGTCACCTACCAGGAGGGCACCGTCAGTGAGGTGACCCGCACCAACGTCTGCGCCGAACCCGGTGACTCCGGCGGCTCGTTCATCTCCGGCGACCAGGCCCAGGGCGTCACCTCCGGCGGCACGGGCAACTGCTCCTCCGGCGGCACGACCTACTTCCAGCCGGTCAACGAGATCCTGCAGGCGAACGGCCTCACCCTGGTCACCAGCGGCAGCAACCCGAGCCCGACCCCGACCTCGACGGGGACCAACACGCCGCAGCCCGGCGGCACCTGGGCGGCGGGCACCGCCTACGCGGCGGGTGCGACGGTGACCTACGGCGGCTCGACCTACCGGTGCCTCCAGGGCCACACCGCACTGCCCGGCTGGGAGCCGCCGAACGTCCCGGCCCTCTGGCAGCGTGTCTGACGCGGGACCACCCCCTCCGGTCCTCGCGTCACGACGCGCCGGTCCCCTCGACAGCGACCTGCCCGCACGAGGAGTGGACCGATAGGGGCGGACGGTTTCCCGACAGGACCGTCCGCCCCAGAAGGGCCCGGCACCGAACGGCTGG
>NZ_JBFBCE010000120.1:0-23511 GCF_040689595.1 Streptosporangium sp. NPDC051023
GGAGGCCTCCCCGGCAGCGAGACGCCTCCGGATCAGGGGAGCGCGACGACCGGCTCGGCCGCGGGGGCTTTGGAGCGGACGACGAAGGCCGCGATGACCGCCAGCAGACCGATCGCGGCCGACAGCAGGTAGGTGTCGACGAACCCTCGCTCGGCCGGGACCCCGGCGACGGTGGCTCCGGCCAGGACCATCCCGCCAAGCTGGGCGCCGAGGCTGCCGCCGACGCTCTTGGCGACGAAAACCACGCCGCTGACCCCGGCCGCGCGGTCGGCGGGCATGTCGGCGGCCACCACGTTGAGCGCCGCCGTCAGGCCGACGGCCCCGCCAACGCCTATGATCGCCACCCCGACCACGATCTGCCAGGGCGAGGCGTGCCAGAAGGCCGGCACGACGGTGCCGCCAGAGACGAGCGCGCTGCCCAGCACGAGCATGACCCGCCGCCCGAGCAGCCGGGTCATCGGCCCGACGAGCGGCGCGACAAGAGTGCCCGCGACGCCGAGGGGGAACATGTACAGCCCGATGTGCATGGCGTCGGCGCCCTGGCCGTATCCGGTCTCGACCGGCAGGGAGAGCATCAGCGGCAGCGCCATGACAAGCCCGAACGAGGCGAAGCCGAACACGAAGCCCATCGTGGTCGCCCCCGCGGCCGAGCGGCCGACCAGCAGCCGCAGGTCGACCAGCGGGTCGCTCACCCGAAGCTCGACGACGGTCCACACTCCCAGTGACAGCAGCGCGCCCGCGAACAGGACCAGCGCGGCGGGGGAAGTCCAGCCCCAGGTCGAGGAGACGGTCAGGCCCAGCATCAGCAGGGCGAGCCCGCAGCCGAGCAGCAGCCCGCCGGCCCAGTCCATCCGCTTGGCCGTGGCGCGGGGGGTCGAGGGCACCACGAACCACGCCCAGATCCCGGAGAGGAGCGCACCGGCCACCGTCAGGAAGAACATCCACCGAAAGCCCAGCAGCATGGTGATCGGCCCGGCCAGGATCAGGCCGAGGGCGCTGGCCAGCGCGGCGGCGCCGATCACCATGCCGTTGCCGGTGGCGCTCCGATCGGACTCCAGCGTGTCCCGGAACAGCCCGACCGTCAGCGGCATCACACCGAGCCAGACCCCCTGAAGCGCCTGGCCGATGATCAGCACGACCATGGTGGGTGCCAGCCCGGAGATGAGCGCACCGGCGGTGGTGACCGCCATCAGGCACAACAGCACCGTCCGCTTGTTGTAGAGGTCGGCCAGCCTGCCGACGATCGGGGTGCTGACCGCCGAGCTGATCAGTCCGCCGGTGAAGACCCACGCGAGCTGGCCCGGTGAGGCGGCCAGTTCCCGCTGGATGAGCGGGAGTGCGGGCGAGAGCATCATCTCCAGTAGCTGGAAGACGCCGATGAACAACACCGGTACACCGATGATGCCGAGGCCGGATCGGGGACGGGGACGGAGCATGGTCGTGCCTTTCGGGTGGGGTGGTTGTGCCGCCGCGCGTCCCCCGAACCCGCGGCCTGGCTACGCCGGGCCGAGCACCCCCGGGGTGATCAAGGCGTGCGCGACGTTGACGAAATACTGCTCGGAGCTGCCGGAGACACCGAGAATGACGCTCTGCCCGAGACCGCTGAGCGTGGCCTTGAGGGCACGGGCCAGGCGAACCGCCTGGTCGTGGGTGACGGCCGCCCCTCCAGATGACCGACCGGTGAACAACCTGGCGAGGGCGTTCTCCGTTGACCTGATCGCCGCGTTGAGCTTGACCAGCAGCGCGGGATCGTTCAGCACGAGATCCAGCACGCGCACCTCGAACAGGAGCTGACCAACGGCCTCCGGGGTGTCGGCCATCCGCCAGAACTGGCGGGCGATCTCGGCCACAACCTCCTCAAGGGACAGGCCGGGGTCGGCGGTCTGGATCGGCCGCAGGTCGAGGGGGCCCGTGTAGTCGTCGACCATCGCGACCATCAGCCCGTCCTTGCCGCCGAACAACGAGTAGACGGCGCCCGTCGTCAAACCGGCCAGTTCGGTGATGTCTTCCAGCCTCGCCCGCGAGCCCTCTCTGCCGACGATCTCGCGCGCCGCGTCTAGCAGCGCGCGCTTGTTGGCCTCCTTGCTCTGCGCCCTGGTCAGCCGCATGGAGTTCGTCTCTCCCTTCGGGTGGTAACCGAAACCATAAACTGATTTATTAAAATAATCCAGATTACTAGTGGACTTCCAGGGAGTGGAGGCTCGATGAACGTTCACGAGCACATGAGCCGGGTGCCCGACTACACCGCGTTCCCGACCGTGGACCAGATGCACGCCGAGCTCGACGAACTCGCCGCCGCCCATCCGGACCTGGTACGGCTGCGCCGCATCGGCACCTCGCGCCTGGGCGAGCCACTCCGCGTGGTCACGATCGGCTCCGGCCCCCGCGACGCGGTGATCATCGGCGGCCCCCACCCCAACGAGCCGATCGGCTCACTCACCGTCAGCGCGCTGATGCGCCAGCTCGTCGAGGACACCTGGCTGCGAGAGGAGTTCGGCTTTCGCCGGCACCTGATCCCCTGCGTCGACCCCGGCGGGCCGCCGGGTGCTCCTCACCCGCCGAGCGTGCGCACCCGGCGGGTCTCTGCGGCCCGCCGGGCCAGCTCCGCGCCCTCCGGGTAGCGCACCTCCTCCAGGCAGAGGCCGTGCGCGGGCGCGACGTGCACCCCCGAGTCCCGTACGGCCCGCGTCAGCACCTGTCCCGGCCAGTCGACCGCGAGACGGCCCTCCCCGACCGGCAGCAGCGACCCGACGAGCGCCCTGACCATCGAGTGGCAGAACGCGTCGGCGACCACCGTCGCGACCAGGAGGTCGCCCTCCCTGACCCAGTCGAGCCGCTGAAGCTCGCGGATCGTGGTCGCGCCCTCCCGCTTCTTGCAGAAGGCGGCGAAGTCGTGCTCGCCGAGCAGCGCGGCGGCGGCCGCGTTCAGCCTGCCGAGGTCGAGCGGGCGGGGATACCAGACGATCTCGTGGCGGCGGAGCGGGTCGACGCCGCCCTGCGCGTCGCAGACCCGGTAGGCGTATCGCCGTGACATGGCGGAGAAACGGGCGTCGAAGCCCTCCGGGGCCGTTGTGACGCGATGGACCCTGACGTCGGCGGGCAGGATCCCGGCGAGCCGCCTGAGGAGGATGGGCAGGCGTTCGACGACGCCGGACGCCCCTGCCTCCGCGGAGGCGTCACCAGCGGCGGCCTCGGCACCGGGCTCCGTGGAGGCGTTACCGGTCACCCCCGCGGAGACGGCGGCGCCAGGCTCCGTGGAGGCGTCGGCGGCCGCCCCCGCGGAGGCAGCGGCGTGCCCGCTCCTGCGGTGCCTGCTCTCCAGCACGCCAAAGGCGTCGGCCTCCAGGTCCACATGAGCCACCTGCCCCCGGGCGTGGACACCGGCGTCGGTGCGTCCCGCCACGGTCAGCGCGGGCGGCTCCTGGAGCCTGAGGACCTTGCCGAGGGCCTCCTCAAGCTCGCCCTGGACCGTCCTGCGCCCCGGCTGCTTCGCCCAGCCGGAGAAGTCTGTGCCGTCATAGGCGAGGTCAAGGCGCAGCCGTACCACGATGTCGTCCCTCCTGAAAGAACGAGAAACGGGCCCGGCGCCCCCGCGAAGGGGGTGCCGGGCCCGTTCACAGGGCCTGAAAGATCAGGCGTTGTCCTTCTTGCCCTCGGTCTCCTCGGCGGCGACCTCGGTGGCCTCGGTGGTCTCCTCGGCGGCGGCCTCGGGAGCCTCCTCGACAACCTCCGGGGTCTCCTCGGCCTTCGGCTCCTCCTTGGCGGCGGGAGCGGCGGCCGGGGCCTGGCGGGTGGTGCGGACCGGGTTCAGCGGCTCGGACACCAGCTCGATGACGGCCATGGGGGCGGCGTCGCCCTTACGGAGGCCGACCTTCGTGATGCGGGTGTAGCCACCGGGACGCTCCGCGAAGGTCGGCGCGATCTCGGTGAACAGGTGGTGGACGACACCCTTGTCGCGGACGACCGTCAGCACCTGGCGACGGTTGTGCATGTCGCCCTTCTTGGCCTTGGTGATCAGCTTCTCCGCCAGCGGGCGCAGGCGCTTGGCCTTCGCCTCGGTGGTCTTGATCCGGCCGTGCTGGAACAGCTGGGTGGCGAGGTTCGCCAGGATCAGCCGCTCGTGAGCCGGGCTGCCGCCGAGACGGGCACCCTTGGTGGGCCTGGGCATTGCGTTCTCCTTGAGAGTTAACCCGCCGCGGCCGTACGAGGTACCGCGGTCAGGCCGGGGGTCCGCAGACCCCCGTCAGTGAAAATCAGTACTGCTCGGTCTCGACGTAGGCGCTGTCGTCGTCGTCGTAACCGCCGCCGGCCACCGCGCTCGGGTCGAATCCGGGCGGGGAGTCCTTCAGCGCGAGCGTCATCTCGTGCAGCTTCTGCTTGACCTCTTCGATGGACTTCGCACCGAAGTTCCTTATGTCGAGGAGGTCCTGCTCGCTGCGGGCCACGAGCTCGCCCACGGTGTGGATGCCCTCGCGCTTGAGGCAGTTGTAGGAGCGGACGGTGAGGTTCAGCTCCTCGATCGGCAGCGCCAGGTCGGCGGCCAGGGCCGCGTCCGTCGGCGACGGGCCGATGTCGATGCCCTCGGCCTCGACGTTGAGCTCCCTGGCGAGGCCGAACAGCTCGACGAGGGTCTTGCCCGCGGAGGCCACCGCGTCGCGGGGCTTCATGCACGGCTTGGTCTCGACGTCCAGGATCAGACGGTCGAAGTCGGTGCGCTGCTCGACACGGGTCGCCTCGACCTTGTAGGTGACCTTGAGGACCGGCGAGTAGATGGAGTCGATCGGGATGCGACCGATCTCCTGGCCGGGCTGCTTGTTCTGCGCGGCGGAGACGTAGCCGCGACCGCGCTCAACGGTCAGCTCCATCTCCAGCTTCGCCTTGCCGTTCAGCGTGGCGATGCGCAGCTCGGGGTTGTGCACCTCGACACCGGCCGGAGGCGCGATGTCGGCGGCGGTGACGTCACCGGGGCCCTGCTTGCGCAGGTACATGACCACCGGCTCGTCGTGCTCGGAGGAGACGACCAGTTCCTTGAGGTTCAGGATGATGTCGGTGACATCCTCCTTCACGCCCGGCACGGTCGAGAACTCGTGCAGCACGCCCTCGATGCGGATGCTGGTCACGGCCGCGCCCGGAATGGACGACAGCAGCGTGCGCCGCAGCGAGTTGCCGATGGTGTAACCGAAGCCCGGCTCCAGCGGCTCGATGATGAACTTGGAGCGGGTCTCCTCGATGGACTCTTCGAGGAGGGTGGGACGCTGAGCGATCAGCATGTGGGATCTCCCATTGCATGGCGACGCCCGCTATTTGACGTCGCTCGAACAACAGCATAGGTGCCGTACGGCGAACCGCACGGCACCCGCAAGAGCTACTACTTGGAGTAGAGCTCGACGATCAGCTGCTCCTGGACCTGCGTGTCGATCTGCTGACGGACCGGCAGCTGGTGGACCAGGACGCGCAGGGCGTCGGGAATGACGCCCAGCCAGGCCGGGTACGTCTTGTCACCCGCGGTGGCACGGGCAACCTCGTAGGGCAGGAGGTTGCGCGACTTCTCGCGGACCTCGACGATGTCGTGCTCGCGAACGCGGTACGACGGGATGTCGACCTTCTTGCCGTTCACCAGGATGTGGCCGTGGCGCACCTGCTGGCGGGCGGCGTCGCGGGACTCGGCGAAACCGGCGCGGTAGACCACGTTGTCGAGACGGCTCTCCAGGATCTGGAGGAGGTTCTCGCCGGTCTTGCCGGTCTTGCGGTTGGCTTCCTCGTAGTAGTTGTGGAACTGCTTCTCGAGGACGCCGTAGATGCGGCGGGTCTTCTGCTTCTCACGAAGCTGGAGCTGGTACTCAGACTCCTTCGGACGGCCGCGGCCGTGCTCACCCGGCGGGTAAGGACGGATCTCGATGGGGCACTTCGCGGACTCGCACTTCTTGCCCTTGAGGAAGAGCTTGGTCTTCTCCCTGCGGCAGAGCTTGCAGTCCGCACCCGTGTAACGAGCCATTTTCTATCTTCTCCTGGGCGTCAGACGCGACGGCGCTTGGGCGGACGGCAGCCGTTGTGCGGCACGGGGGTGACGTCCTGGATGGAGCCAACCTCGAGGCCGGTCGCCTGGAGCGAGCGGATCGCGGTCTCACGGCCGGAGCCGGGGCCCTTGACGAAGACGTCGACCTTGCGCATGCCGTGCTCCATGGCGCGGCGAGCGGCGTTCTCGGCGGCCATCTGCGCGGCGAACGGGGTGGACTTACGGGAGCCCTTGAACCCGACGTGGCCGGCGCTGGCCCAGGAGATCACGTTCCCGCTCGGGTCGGTGATCGAGACGATCGTGTTGTTGAACGTGCTCTTGATGTGGGCGTGCCCGTGAGCGACGTTCTTCTTTTCCTTGCGGCGCACCTTCTTCGGGGCACCCTGGCGGCTCTTAGGAGGCATTGCTTGCCTTCACTCCTGAGGTGTTCGGTCCTGCGGCTACGCGGACTACTTCTTACCGGGCTTCTTCTTGCCGGCCACGGTCTTCTTCTTGCCCTTGCGGGTGCGCGCGTTGGTCTGCGTACGCTGACCGTGCACGGGAAGGCCGCGGCGGTGCCGGATGCCCTGGTAGCACTGAATCTCGATCTTGCGACGGATGTCGGCCTGGACCTCGCGACGGAGGTCACCTTCGATCTTGAAGTTGGCCTCGATGTAGTCGCGCAGCGGCACCAGCTCTTCGTCGGTGAGCTGGTGGACCCGGAGGTCACCGTTCACGCCGGTGGCCTTGAGGGTCTCGAGCGCGCGGGTGCGACCGATTCCGTAAATGTAGGTGAGAGCGATCTCCAGCCGCTTGTCGCGGGGGAGGTCGACGCCAACCAGGCGAGCCATGGTCGGGCATTCTCCTTCTTTGTGGCGGAGGTCCTACGCCTCACTTCCCCTCCCCATGCCCGGGGTGAGGGCCCCGGCCTCCGACCGGGGGTCTCCTGCGGGGTACGGCCGAGGCCGCCTACACAGGTGTGAAGCGCGATTACTTTGTGGCCCGACATGGGTCGAGTCCGCTACTGATGAGCGGACTCCGTGCGGACCTTTTCTCTGTGACTAGCCCTGACGCTGCTTGTGGCGCAGGTTGTCGCAGATCACCATGACGCGACCGTGCCGGCGGATCACCTTGCACTTGTCGCAGATCTTCTTGACGCTCGGCTTGACCTTCATAGTCCTTATTCGTCCCTCAGACGCTTATTTGTATCGGTAGACGATCCGCCCACGACTGAGGTCGTAGGGGCTCAGTTCGACGACAACCCTGTCGTCAGGAAGGATCCGGATGTAGTGCATCCGCATCCGCCCGCTGATGTGGGCCAGGACCTTATGGCCGTTGTCGAGCTGCACCCGGAACATCGCGTTCGGGAGCGACTCAACCACAGTGCCCTCGATCTCGATGGCGCCGTCTTTCTTGGCCATGTCCCTCGCGTTTCACTGATCGGTCGTCTGAGGCTTCGGAACACTAAGCAGCCGCGACCCAGCGCTTCGATGAGAGCGGCGGTTGCGACACCGCCGATGCGCAATGGTCATAGTGAACCGAAGAAGGAGTGTACGGCACCGGGCGATGAAATGCGAAACAGATGGCCGGTACCTTGACACAACCGCTACTCAGAATACCGCAGATCCGAAGTGAGATATCCCGCACGGTAGAGAGCGTGGACGATCACGTTGTCGTTGTAGGACCGTCTCTCCTGGTCGAAGCTGCCCCCGCAGGTGATGAGCCTGAGACGCCGGCCGTCCGTCGAACCGTACACCCGGTCGGCGGGGAAACGGTCCTTCGGCGCCTGCTCAAGGCGCTCGACCGCGAAGACGGCCACGGTGCCGTCCGCGCGGATCACCCCGACGGAGTCGCCCGCCTCGAGCTCGCCGAGCCTGGCGAACACCGCGGGGCCCGTCCTGGTGTCGAGGTGGCCGACGATGACGGCGGATCCGGGCTCCCCGGGGGTCGGGCCCCCGCCGTACCAGCCCGCGGCGTCGGCGTGGTCGAGCGGCGGCACCGCGAGCCTGCCGTCCTCCTCGACCCCGAGGACCACGACCGGGGCGTTCACCCCGATGCGCGGGATCACCACACGTGTCGGCTCCGCACGGCTCAGGGCGCGTGAGAGCGGCGTGGGCCAGCCGGGGCCGCCGAGCCCCGCGGGCCCCGGGGGGGCGCCCGCGTGGACGGTCACAGGACCTCGGGAGCCCCCGTCACCGAGCAGGCCGCCGAGCGGGTCCCCGGGCACGGCACCGCCACAGCCCGCCGCCAGGGCGACGCCCACCAGCGTGCCGAGGAAACCGAGGAGGCGAGGGAAACGGGTGGATCCGTGCCCGCCCGGAGCGCGGTCCCGCCGATGACCCGCGCAAGCGGTCCCGGACGGGCACGGAAGTCTAGTGATCGTTCTGTCCCCGGCGTCCGCGCGTCAGCGCGAGACCCGCCCCCAGGACCGTGACAACCATGGCGAGCGCCCCGAAGAGCCAGGCGGTACGCGCGGCACTGTCGGAGACCCGCATCGCCAGACCGCCGCCTCCGGTGTCGGGAGCGAGGGTCGGATGGGGCTCCTCAACGACGAAGGTGCCGTTGTACGGGCCGCCCCTGACGCAGCGGACGGTGATGGCGTAGGTGCCGGGCGCGGCGTGAGAGCTGATGCGGGCGGTGCCGCGCATCACGTCCGCGCGTCCGCGCAGCCGCGCCGAGGTCGAACTGAACGCCGCCGAGTACGCGGTCGCCGGGGCGCCGCAGGCGTCGGCGGAGATGTCAACGGACTGCCCGGGGCTGATCATCGGCGGCGTGACCCGGACATCACCGGGTACGGCGGCGCCTCCCGCGAACACGAACGCCGCCACAACGCCCAGCAGGACCCTGGCCGACGCCACAGGGTCTCGCCTGAGGCCCATCACTCACCCCCGCCTCACCGTGTGCCCCGACAACGATCACCTACCCTGCCCCACCCGCCCCAACTTCCCCTCGCGGTAAAGATCTGACACAACGCGAAAAGCCCTCCCATG
This sequence comes from Streptosporangium sp. NPDC051023, assembly GCF_040689595.1. Taxonomy (NCBI): domain Bacteria; kingdom Bacillati; phylum Actinomycetota; class Actinomycetes; order Streptosporangiales; family Streptosporangiaceae; genus Streptosporangium; species Streptosporangium sp. NPDC051023. The sequence goes on from NZ_JBFBCE010000120.1 coordinate 8,986, forward strand.
ACCTGTGACCTGGTCATCGGAGGGCTTTTCGCGTCCTAAGTGCGGCGTCAGGGCGCCGCCCCCCGGTTCCCCGGGCCGGACTCCTCAGCGTCTCGGGACTCCCCCGAGCCACGAGGGCCCCGAGACGCCGGACTTCATGGAAGGCCTCTGGCCTCTCAGAAGGCGTCCCCCCAGGAACCGCAGTCGTCGAAGCGGCTGTCGCCCTCGCAGACGCGGATCTTGAAGTCGTCGAAGCCGTCGCCCTTGCTGAAACCGCCGTACCTGTTGAAGTGCAGGCCGCCGAAGGTCTTGTAGAACTTGATGTGGCTGCCGGAGTTGTCGTGCCACTTGAACCACACGTAGCTGTACTCGCGGTCGTGGTCCCGGTCGGTCAGGTCGCCGAAGAACCAGTAGCGGCCGTGGTCGTTGTACCAGTAGCCCTTGAAGGAGGAGCGGTGGCCGAAGTCCTCGCCACCGCCGAAGCCCGAGTAGTAGGGGCCGAAGAAGTGCTTGGTGAACCCCTGCGCCTGCTGGGCGGTGGTCGCGGTCGCGGCCTGGGCGGGGGCGGCGGCCAGGCCCGCCGTGAGCGAACCGGCGAGGGCGGCGCCGACGAGAAGCGTGCGGATCTTGCTCATGTCTTCCTCCTGTAAGGGTGTCCTGCTTTCCGGACACCGCTCACGTTAGGAAGATCCGGCTCCCGCATCTGTGGAGGAATGCACACTCAAGCCGCAGAGTGCACTATTACCGGTTCAACCGACCGGCTACTGCTGGTCCGGCCGGTTGCCCATCTGGGCGAAGAACGTGGTGATCAGCAGAATGACGCCCCACGGCCCCATCACCCACAGGGGCCACGGATAGGGGAAGTCGAGACCGTTCGTGACACCGAGTATGAGCCAGATCGCCCAGTTGACGCCGCTGGCCGCGGCCCAGGCGCCCCACATCGCCGCCACACCCTTGTTCTGTGCCTCGTGCCGATCACGCCGCTCAGGGGAGCGTGGTGAGGCCTCGGGCAGCCGCCGCAGGTCGACGTCGGGAAGGTCGGAGGTGAGCCTCGCCAGCTCACCGTAGGTCTTGCTGGAGTAGAGCTGTTCGAGGCGCTCGTCGAACTCCTCGACGGTGAGCCTGCCCTGGGCATAGTGCTCCCGCAGGACACCCGCGACCTTGTCCCGGTCACCGTCCGAAGCGCGCATCTCCGGGCCAGGCGCCATCGTTGACCCCATCCGCTCGTCAGCGGGCAGTTGCCTCAGCCCGCGTCTCCCAACAGTCCGGCAAGCCGCTCCTCACCTCCGTCAAGAGCGGTCAGTACCCAAGGTCCATTATGTGTCACCGCAACGCTGTGCTCGAAGTGCGCGGACGCCTTGCCGTCGACGGTGACGACGGTCCAGTCGTCGGCCAGCACCTTGGTCCTGTCGGTGCCGAGGTTCACCATCGGCTCGACGGCGAAGCACATGCCGGGCTCGAAGCGCAGCCCCTTGCCGGGTTTGCCGTGGTTGGCGACCCACGGGTCCATGTGCATCTCGGTGCCGATGCCGTGCCCGCCGTACTCCTGGGGGATGCCGTAGCGCCCCTGGGAGCGGACGTACTTCTCCACCTCGTGACCGATGTCGGACAGGTGACGGCCGACGGTGAGCGCGGCGATGCCCCGCCACATGGCCTCCTCGGTGACCCGCATCAGCTCGGTCAGCTTGGGGTCGACCTCGCCGATCGGGACCGTGATCGCCGAGTCTCCGTGCCAGCCGTCCAGGATGGCGCCGCAGTCGATGGAGATGACGTCGCCCTCCCGCAGCGCACGCCGGGCGCTCGGAATGCCATGGACCACCTCGTGGTTCACGGAGGCGCAGATCGTCGCCGGGAAACCCTGGTAGCCCTTGAAGGAGGGGATCGCCCCCTCGTCCCTGATGGCCTTCTCGGCGATCCCGTCGAGGTCCAGTGGCGTCATTCCCGGCTGCACGCTCTCGCGGAGCAGCTGCAGGGTCCGGCCGACCACCAGGCCCGCCGCCCGCATCTTCTCCAGCTGCTCAGGCGTTTTGATCTGAATTCCGTGCTTGTTCTTCTTGAACACGTGCGCACCCCCTGGGGTGATTCAACGGGCGGTTGGGGAGCCCAATTCCCCCGATTGTGCCCTAAAACGACCGCACGCCACCCATGGAGATCCATGGATGGCGTGCCGGGGAGAAACTTGTCCCTAGTCAGCGAACGGGCTGAGAGCCTCCATCGCGCGCTGGGTGACCTCTTCCACCGGGCCGGTCGCGTCCACGCCGACCAGGATGCGCTCCTGGGCGTAGAAGGACACCAGCGGAGAGGTCTGCTCCTGGTAGACCTCCAGGCGGTGCCGGACGGTCTGTTCCTTGTCGTCGTCTCGCTGGTAGAGCCGTCCGCCGCAGGCGTCGCAGATGTCGTCCTTCTTGTCGTCGAAGTCGACGTGCCAGATGCGCCCGCACTGGCTGCAGGTCCGGCGGCCCGCGAGCCTGCGCACGACCTCCTCGTCGTCGACCACGAGCTCCAGGACGATGTCCAGCCCGGCACCGAACTCCTCGAGCATCTTCTTCAGGATCTCGGCCTGGGGCACGTTCCTGGGGAAGCCGTCGAGCAGGAAGCCGTCCTGCGCGTCGCTCTCTGAGAGACGGTCGCGGACCATCGCGATGGTGACCTCGTCGGGCACGAGGTCACCACGGTCCATGTACTCCTTGGCAAGTTTGCCGAGTTCCGTGCCGCCCGAGACGTTGGCACGGAAGATGTCACCTGTCGAAATCTTCGGGATGGACAGGTTCGATGCGATGAACTGGGCCTGTGTCCCCTTACCCGCTCCGGGGGGCCCGACCAGGACGAGACGCACTACTTCAGGAAGCCTTCGTAGTTGCGCTGCTGCAGCTGGCTCTCGATCTGTTTCACGGTGTCCAGGCCGACACCAACCATGATCAGAATGCTCGTCCCTCCGAACGGAAAGTTCTGAGTCGCGCCGACGAGGGCGAGTGCGACGATCGGCACCATGGAGATGAGCCCCAGATAGAGCGCACCAGGAGCGGTGAGTCGCGTGAGTACGTAGTTGAGGTACTCAGCCGTCGGCCGGCCCGGGCGGATGCCCGGGATGAACCCACCGTACTTCTTCATGTTGTCAGCGACTTCAACGGGGTTGAAGGTAATGGACACGTAGAAGTAGGCGAAGAAGACGATCAGCAGGAAGAAGGTGATCATGTAGGCCGGGGTGTCGCCCGTGACCAGGTTCTGCTGGATCCACTGTACGACCGCGTTCGGCTCCTCCTGGGAGTTGCTGAACAGGGTCGTGACCAGCTGCGGAAGGTACAGCAGCGAGGAGGCGAAGATGACCGGGATGATGCCGGCCTGGTTCACCTTCAGCGGGATGTAGGTCGAGGTTCCGCCGTACATCCGACGGCCGACCATGCGCTTGGCGTACTGCACCGGAATGCGGCGCTGGGCCTGCTCGACCATGACGACCAGGGCGATCATCGCGATTCCTGTGATGATGACCACACTGAAGACGAAGAGGCCGCGGGTGCGGGCGATGGTCATCAGCTCGACCGGGAAGACCGCGATCACCTGGGTGAAGATCAGGATGGACATGCCGTTGCCGACGCCGCGGTCGGTGACGAGCTCACCCAGCCACATGATGACGGCGGTGCCGGCGGTCATGATGATGACCATGGTGACGATCGAGAAGATGTTGTTCTTGTCGAGAAGGATCTCCTCACGGCACTGCGGGAACAGCTGCCCGGTGCGCGCGAGGGCGATGAAGGCGGTCGACTGCAGAATCGCCAGGCCGACCGTCAGGTAACGCGTATACTGTGTGATCTTGGTCTGCCCGGCCTGGCCCTCCTTCTTGAGGGCTTCGAGGCGCGGGATCACCACGACCAGAAGCTGAAGAATGATGCTCGCGGTGATGTACGGCATGATGCCGAGTGCGAACACCGACAGCTTCAGCAGGGCGCCACCGCTGAACAGCTGCACCATTCCATAGATGTTGCCCGCGTCTCCGGCCTGCGCCTGGTTGAGACAGCGGCTGATGTTCTCCGTATGCACACCCGGGGTCGGGAGAACCGAACCCAGTCGGAACAGCGCGATGATGCCCAGCGTGAAGAGCAACTTATTGCGCAGGTCCGGCGTACGGAACGCTCGGGTAAACGCGGTCAGCACGGTCCCTCCTGCGCGCCTAAAAGGCGAGGTCGGTCAGCGATGGTGCGGGGGTGGTCCATCTTTGCTATCTCAAGTCAACGAGCTCAAGGAAATGAGTTGAGTCCCACTGTCCAGCGAACTCTAACGCACTACGGGCGCGGGGGCCCATAATGAGCCCCCGCGCCGCGTTTTTCTATGCAACCAGCTTCATGCCTACAGCTCGGAGACAGAGCCCCCGGCAGCGGCGATCTTCTCCTTGGCACTGGCGGAGAAAGCGTGCGCCTGCACGTTCAACGCCACGGAGAGGTCACCGGTTCCCAGGACCTTCACGAGCTCGTTCTTGCGAACCGCGCCCTTGGCGATCAGCGTCTCGACGGTGACGTCGCCACCCTCGGGGAACAGCTCGCCGAGCTTGTCCAGGTTGACGACCTGGTAGGTCGTCTTGAACAGGGCGTTGGAGAAGCCCTTCATCTTGGGCAGGCGGCGCTGGAGCGGAACCTGGCCACCCTCGAAACCGAGGGGAACCTTGTTCCTGGCCGTCGTGCCCTTGGTGCCACGACCGGAGGTCTTGCCCTTGGACGCCTCGCCACGGCCCTTGCGGACCTTGGCCTTGTTGGCGCCGGGAGCCGGACGCAGGTGGTGGATACGGAGCGGGGTGTTGTCTGCCATGTCTAGTCGACCTCTTCCACGGTGACGAGGTGCGTCACCACGGAGACCATGCCGCGGATCTCCGGGCGGTCCTCCTTGACGACGACATCGCCGATTCGCTTCAGACCGAGCGAGCGCAGCGAGTCACGCTGGTTCTGCTTGCCGCCGATCTTCGAGCGGACCTGCGTGATCTTCAGGCGTGCCATCGGTTAGCTCACCGCCTTGGCCGCCGCAGCCTCGGCGAGACCCTCGGCGCGAGCCTTGAGCATCGCCTTGGGGGCGACATCCTCGATCGGCAGGCCACGACGGGCCGCGATCTCCTCGGGGCGGCTGAGGCCCTTCAGAGCGGCCACGGTGGCGTGCACGATGTTGATCGGGTTGTCCGAGCCGAGCGACTTGGACAGCACGTCGTGGATGCCCGCGCACTCGAGCACGGCGCGCACCGGACCACCGGCGATGACGCCGGTACCGGGCGAGGCCGGGCGCAGGAAGACCACGCCCGCGGCCTCCTCACCCTGCACGATGTGCGGGATGGTGCCCTGGATGCGCGGCACCCTGAAGAAGTGCTTCTTGGCCTCTTCGACGCCCTTGGCGATGGCCGCGGGGACTTCCTTGGCCTTGCCGTAGCCGACGCCGACCATGCCGTTGCCGTCACCGACGATGACGAGGGCGGTGAAGCTGAAGCGACGACCACCCTTCACGACCTTGGCCACTCGGTTGATCTTCACGACGCGCTCGATGTACGAGACGCCCTTGTCAGCGTTGCCACCGCGGCGATCGTCACGACGACCGTCACGCCGCTCGCCACCGGCGGCGCCACCGCGACGCGGAGCTCCAGCCATCAGTGGTTCCTCTTCTCGTTGCTCTTGTTAGGACGGGCCATCAGAACTCCAGCCCGCCTTCGCGGGCGCTGTCCGCGAGGGCCGCCAGGCGACCCGCGTAACGGTTTCCGCCACGGTCGAACACGACCGCGGTGATCCCGGCAGCCTTGGCCCGCTGAGCGAGAAGCTCGCCGACCTGCTTCGCCTTGTCGGTCTTGGCGCCCGGCGCCGTACGCAGGGAGGCGTCCATGGTGGAGGCGCTCACCAGCGTGTGGCCCTGGGAGTCGTCGACGATCTGCACGAACAGGTGTCGCGTGGAACGGTTGACGACCAGGCGCGGACGCGCGGCCGTACCGACGACCTTCTTGCGGACTCGGCCGTGGCGGCGGGCCCGCGAGACGGCGCGGGCGGCCGTGTGCTTGCCGAACGCAGTCTTGCCAGCCATGCCTACTTACCAGCCTTTCCGACCTTGCGGCGGATAACCTCGCCCTGGTAGCGCACACCCTTGCCCTTGTACGGGTCGGGCTTGCGCAACTTACGGATGTTCGCGGCGATCTCGCCGACCTTCTGCTTGTCGATGCCGTCCACGTGGAACAGCGTCGGCTTCTCGACGCGGAAGGTGACACCCTCGGGGGCGTCGACGATCACCGGGTGGCTGAAGCCGAGAGCGAACTCGAGCTGAGTCGGGCTCTTGGCCTGAACGCGGTAACCGACGCCCACGATCTCCAGGGTCTTCGAGTACCCCTGGGTCACACCGGTCACCATGTTGGCGATCAGCGTGCGGGACAGACCGTGCAGCGCACGGATCTTGTTCTCGTCGTTGGGGCGCGAGACGGTGACAACACCGTCCTCGCCCTTGGCGACGTCGATCGGCTCAGCGACCTTGTGTGAGAGCGTGCCCTTGGGGCCCTTGACCGTGACATCCCGGCCGTCGATGGCGACGTCCACGCCGTTCGGTACAGGGATGGGCAGCCGTCCGATTCGTGACATGCTGTGATTTCTCCCTTCTACCAAACGAAGGCGAGGACTTCCCCGCCCACTCCACGCTTGCCGGCCTGCTTGTCGGTCATGAGTCCGCCGGACGTCGAGATGATCGCGACGCCCAGTCCGCCCAGGACCCGGGGCAGGTTGTCCTTCTTCGCGTAGACCCGCAGACCGGGCTTGGAAACCCGGCGCAGGCCCGACAGCGACCGCTCACGGCTCGGCCCGAACTTGAGCTCCACCACGAGGTTCTTGCCGACCTTGGCGTCCTCGACGGTCCAGGCCTGAATGTAACCCTCCTGCTGGAGGATTTCGGCGATGTGCGCCTTGATCTTCGAGTACGGCATGGCCACGGTGTCGTGGTACGCCGAGTTCGCGTTTCGCAGACGCGTGAGCATGTCTGCGATCGGGTCGGTCATCGTCATGGCCGGTGGCCTTCCTCACCGCGGTTTCCACAAGGGACCTACGGTGCGGTCATGGGCGCTTAAGGCAGCGCCCGGTGAATACGACTTCTATGTGGGCTGGTGCCGCGCGGGCACCGGTGGTCACGAAAATGTCCACCGGGCCGCGCGGGGAACTACCAGCTCGACTTGGTGATGCCGGGCAGCTCGCCCCGGTGCGCCATCTCACGGAAGCAGATGCGGCACAGGCCGAACTTCCTGTAGACGGCGCGGGGACGACCACAGCGCGAGCACCGAGTGTACGCCCGGACCTCGAACTTGGCCTTACGAGCAGCCTTGACCTTGAGCGACGTCTTCGCCATGATCAGGCCTCCTTGAAGGGGAAGCCGAGAAGCTTGAGCAGCGCCCGGCCCTGGTCGTCGGTCTTAGCGGTGGTCACGACCGTGATGTCCATGCCACGCTGGCGGTCGACCTTGTCCTGGTCGATCTCGTGGAACATGACCTGCTCGGTGAGACCGAAGGTGTAGTTGCCGTTGCCGTCGAACTGCTTGGGCGACAGGCCGCGGAAGTCACGGATGCGGGGCAGCGCCAGCGAGAGCAGCCGGTCGAGGAACTCCCACATGCGGTCGCCGCGCAGCGTGACGTGGGCGCCGATCGGCATGCCCTCACGCAGCTTGAACTGGGCGATGGACTTGCGGGCCCGGACGACGGCCGGCTTCTGGCCGGTGATCACGGTGAGGTCGCGGACGGCGCCGTCGATGAGCTTCGAGTCGCGCGCGGCCTCGCCGACGCCCATGTTCACCTTGATCTTGGTGATCGTGGGGATCAGCATGACGTTCTCGAAACCGAACTGCTCCTGCAGCTTCGCGGCGATCTCTTCGCGGTAGCGCTGCTTGAGACGCGGAGCGGGCCGGGTCTCGACGGACTCGGTGGTGTTGGCGGTCATCAGTTGTCCTCACCCGACTCGTCAGAGTCGGCCTTGGCCGGCTCCGTCTTGGCAGGCTTCTCGTCACCCTTGAGCTTCTTGACGTTGCTCACGTGGATGGGAGCCTCCATGGTCTGCACACCGCCGGTCTTGGCGCCGCGCGGGCCCTGGTGGGTCTCCTTGGAGTGCTTCTTGATCATGTTGACGCCCTCGACGACCACGCGGTCCTCACGCGGGTAGGCGGCGATCACACGACCCTTGGCGCCCTTGTCCTTGCCTGCGATGACGAGGACCAGGTCACCCTTCTTGACATGCAGCTTCGGCATTACAACACCTCCGGCGCGAGCGAGATGATGCGCATGAACTTCTTGTCACGCAGCTCACGTCCGACGGGGCCGAAGATACGCGTTCCACGGGGGTCACCGCTGTCCTTGATGATGACGGCGGCGTTCTCGTCGAAGCGGATGTAGGAGCCGTCGGGCCTGCGGCGCTCCTTGACAGTACGGACGATGACCGCCTTGACGACGTCGCCCTTCTTCACGGTGCCGCCAGGAATGGCGTCCTTGACCGTGGCGACGATGATGTCGCCGATCCCCGCGTAGCGCCGACCCGAGCCACCGAGCACACGGATACAAAGGACTTCCTTCGCACCCGTGTTGTCGGCGACCTTGAGTCGCGACTCCTGCTGAATCACTTGTACTCCTGTTTGTCTCGCCGGTTCTCACCCGTTGGTCACGGACAAGCCTTGCGGAACTGATGTGGTCTTTTTCCTCCGGCGACAGTTCTGTCCGGTCGAACCCGCCTCGTCGCGCACTCCCGGTGGTACGGCTCGCGCCCTCCCACCGTGCCCGACGTGGCACCGTTCTTCCGCACCACCGCCGCCGCAGGCGGAACGGAGATCAACTCCGTCCCCTTGGACACCGTCATGGGGGGCGACCAGGTCACCCCCCACGAGGCGCGTTCTTTACTTGGCCCGCTCGAGGATCTCGACGACCCGCCAGCGCTTGCTGGCCGACAGCGGCCGGGTCTCCATCAGGAGAACGCGGTCGCCGACGCCACACGAGTTGGCCTCGTCGTGCGCCTTGTACTTGGTCGTCCTACGGATGACCTTGCCGTACAGGGGGTGCTTGACGCGGTCCTCGACAGCGACGACGACAGTCTTGTCCATCTTGTCGCTGACCACCAGACCCTCACGGGTCTTGCGGTAGTTCCGCGCCTGGTTCGTGCTCTCAGCTGTCTCAGCCATCGATCGACTCCTTCTCAACCGTCACAATGCCGAGCTCCCGCTCGCGCATCACGGTGTAGATACGGGCGATCTCGCGGCGGACGGCGCGCAGCCGCCCGTGGCTCTCCAACTGGCCGGTCGCGGCCTGGAAGCGGAGGTTGAACAGCTCCTCCTTGGCTTCCTTCAGCTTCTGGACCAGGGTGTCCTGGTCCTCCACCCGCAGCTCACCGGCGGTCAGGCCCTTAGCCATCACGCCTCACCCACTTCACGCTTAACGAACCGGCACTTCATCGGGAGCTTGTGCATAGCACGACGCAGGGCTTCGCGGGCCACCGGCTCCGCGACACCCGACAGCTCGAACATGATGCGACCGGGCTTGACGTTGGCGATCCACCACTCCGGCGAACCCTTACCGGAACCCATGCGGGTCTCGGCAGGCTTCTTGGTGAGGGGACGGTCCGGATAGATGTTGATCCAGACCTTTCCGCCACGCTTGATGTGACGGGTCATGGCGATACGAGCCGACTCGATCTGGCGGTTGGTCACGTAGGAGTGCTCAATCGCCTGGATGCCGAACTCGCCGAACACGACCCTGGTGCCACCCTTGGCGGCGCCGTGACGGTCGGGCCGGTGCTGCTTGCGGTGCTTGACCCTGCGCGGGATCAGCATGGTCAGCTCCCTTCAGCACCCGGCTGCGCAGCCGGGCCGGTCTCGGGGGCAGCCTGGGAGGCGGCCTCGTTCCTGGGGGCGCGGTCGCCACGGCCTGCGCCGCCACCACGACGGGGACGGTCGCCACCGGCGCCGCCACCACCACGACGGGGACGGTCGCCACCGGCGCCCGGGCCACGGCGGTCGTCACGGTCCCGACGCTGACCGGCGCGAGCACCGGCGGCGGCCGCCTCACGCTCGGCGCGGCTGGTCGGAGCCTCACCCTTGTAGATCCACACCTTCACGCCGATGCGGCCGAAGGTGGTGCGGGCCTCGTAAAGGCCGTAGTCGATGTCGGCGCGGAGCGTGTGCAGGGGCACGCGGCCCTCGCGGTAGAACTCCGAGCGCGACATCTCCGCGCCGCCAAGACGGCCGGAGCACTGCACCCGGATGCCCTTGGCGCCGCTCTTCATGGCCGACTGCATCGCCTTGCGCATGGCGCGGCGGAACGAGACACGGCTGGACAGCTGCTCGGCGACACCCTGAGCGACGAGCTGGGCGTCGATCTCGGGGTTCTTGACCTCGAGGATGTTCAGCTGGACCTGCTTCTTGGTCAGCTTCTCGAGGTCACCACGGATCCGGTCCGCCTCGGCGCCACGGCGGCCGATGACGATGCCCGGACGGGCGGTGTGAATGTCGACCTGAACCCGGTCGGTGGTCCGCTCGATCTCCACCTTGGAGATGCCGGCCCGCTCCATGCCCTTCTTGAGCATGCGGCGGATCGCCACATCCTCGGCGACGTACGACTTGTAGAGCTTGTCGGCGTACCACCGGCTCTTGAAGTCGGTCGTGATGCCGAGGCGGAACCCGTGCGGGTTAACCTTCTGACCCACTAGCGGGTCCTCCCCTTCGGCTCGCGGGACTCCACGATCACGGTGATGTGGCTCGTCCGCTTGTTGATCCGATAGGCACGACCCTGAGCGCGGGGGCGAAACCGCTTCAGCGTCGGGCCCTCGTCGACCCACGCACGGCTCACGAAGAGCGTGTCGCGGTCGAGCTTGAAGTTGTGCTCCGCGTTGGCAATGGCGCTGGACAGCACCTTGTACACGGTCTCGCTCGCCGACTGGGGAGCGAACTGCAGCACGGCCTGCGCCTCCGAAGCGGGCAGCCCGCGAATGAGGTCCACCACGCGGCGGGCCTTCATGGGCGTGTGGCGCGCGAACCGCACCTGAGCCCTGGCTTCCATCGCTTACTCCTCTTACCTTCTGCTTCGTGTGGGCCGAGTCCGCCTCGCCGTACGACCGTTTCCGGCCGTTCCCGGCTCGACGTCCTCGCCCTAAGGCGCTTATCGCCGGCTGCGGCGGTCTTCCTTGACGTGGCTGCGGAACGTCCGCGTGGGCGCGAACTCACCGAGCTTGTGGCCGATCATCGACTCGGTGACGAACACCGGGACGTGCTTGCGGCCGTCGTGAACGGCGATCGTGTGACCGAGCATGTCGGGCACGATCATGGAGCGCCGCGACCACGTCTTGATGACGTTCTTGGTGCCCTTCTCGTTCTGGACATCCACCTTCTTCTGAAGGTGGTCGTCCACGAAGGGACCCTTCTTAAGGCTACGTGGCATTTTGGCTGCTCCTACCGCTTCTTCCGCTTGGTCCGACGACGGATGATCAGCCGGTCGCTGGCCTTGTTCGCCGCACGAGTACGACCCTCGGGCTTGCCCTTCGGGTTGACGGGGTGACGACCACCGGAGGTCTTACCCTCACCACCACCGTGCGGGTGGTCGACCGGGTTCATCGCGACACCGCGGACGGTGGGGCGCTTGCCCTTCCACCGCATACGGCCGGCCTTACCCCAGTTGATGTTGGCCTGCTCGGCGTTGCCGACCTGGCCGATGGAGGCCCGGCAGCGGACGTCGACCTGGCGCATTTCACCGGAGGGCATACGCAGCGTGGCGTACTGGCCCTCCTTGGCGAGAAGCTGGATCTGCGCACCGGCGGACCGGCCCAGCTTGGCGCCACCACCCGGACGGAGCTCCACCGCGTGGATGAAGGTACCGGTCGGGATGTTGCGCAGCGGGAGGCAGTTACCCGGCTTGATGTCGGCCGTGGGGCCGTTCTCGATCTTGTCGCCCTGCTTCAGACCGGTCGGGCAGAGGATGTAGCGCTTCTCCCCGTCGGCGTAGTGCAGCAGCGCGATGCGGGACGTGCGGTTGGGGTCGTACTCGATGTGAGCGACCTTGGCCGGGATCCCGTCCTTGTCGTGGCGCCGGAAGTCGATAATCCGGTAGGCGCGCTTGTGGCCTCCGCCCTGGTGGCGGGTGGTGACCCGGCCGTGGACGTTGCGCCCTCCCTTGCTGTGCAAGGGGGCAAGCAGCGACTTCTCGGGCGTGCTGCGCGTGATCTCGGCGAAGTCCGAGACACTGGCGCCGCGGCGACCCGGGGTCGTCGGCTTGAGTTTACGGATGCCCATCTTTTTCGTTCATCCTTCGTCGGTTAATCCGGTCGAATGCCCCCCGTCTGACGACGGGGGGCGTTCTCCCTGTACTTACTTCAGCGAGCGGGTCAGCCAACCTGGCCGAAGATGTCGATCCGGTCACCCTCGACCAGGCTCACGATCGCGCGCTTGGTGCTGGGGCGCTGGCCGTAACCGAACTTGGTCCGCTTGCGCTTGCCCTGGCGGTTAATCGTGTTGACGCTAGCCACCTTGACGCCGAAGATCTGCTCAATGGCAATCTTCACCTGCGTCTTGTTGGCGGTCTTCCGCACCAGGAACGTGTACTTGTTGTGCTCGTCGATCAGGCCGTAGCTCTTCTCGGAGACAACCGGCTTGATGATGATGTCGCGCGGGTCGGCGATCTTCTCCATCAGGCGTCTTCCTTCCCGCTCTTGCTCAGACGCGTGACGACCTGGTCGTACGCCTCCTGAGTGAAAACGACGTCGTCGTAGCAGAGCACGTCGTAGGTGTTCAGCTGCCCGGCGTCCAGCAGGTGGACCTCGGGAGCGTTGCGCAGGCTCACCCAGGTGAGCTCGTCACCCTCGTCGACGACGACCAGGACGCTGCGGGCCTGAGTGACCTTGCGCAGAGCCTCGAGCGCCACCTTGGTCTTGGGGGTCTCCCCCGTGACCAGGCCGCTGACCACGTGGACGCGGCCACCGGCGGCGCGGTCGGACAGGGCACCGCGCAGGGCGGCGGCCTTCATCTTCTTGGGCGTCTTCTGGGTGTAGTCCCGCGGAACCGGACCGTGGACGGTGCCACCGCCGGTGAACTGCGGAGCGCGGGTCGAACCCTGGCGGGCGCGGCCGGTGCCCTTCTGGCGGTACGGCTTCTTGCCGCCACCGCTGACCTCACCGCGGGTCTTGGCCTTGTGGGTGCCCTGCCGGCGAGCGGCGAGCTGGGCCACGACGACCTGGTGGATCAGCGGGACGTTGACCTTGGCGCCGAAGACGTCGCCGGGCAGGTCTACCGTGCCGGACTTAGCGCCGCTCGCGTCGAGGACGTCAATGGTGCTCACTTGGCAGCCCCCTTCTTGGCAGCGGTGCGGACGAGAACCAGGCTGCCGTTGGCGCCGGGGATCGCACCCTTGATCAGGATGAGGCCCTTCTCGGCGTCCACGGCGTGGACCTTGAGGCTCTGGATGGTGGTGCGGACGTTGCCCATCCGACCGGCCATGCGCAGGCCCTTGAAAACGCGGCCCGGGGTGGCGCAGCCACCGATGGAACCCGGCGAACGGTGCTTGCGCTGGGTACCGTGCGAGGCGCTCAGACCCTTGAAGCCGTGACGCTTCATGACACCGGCGAAGCCCTTGCCCTTGCTCTTGCCCGTCACGTCGACGAGCTGGCCGGCCTCGAAGGTGTCGGCCAGGACTTCCTGGCCGAGGGTGTAGTCGCCCGCGTCGTCGGTACGGATCTCCGCGAAGTAACGGCGCGGGGTGATGTCGTGCTTGCGCAGGTAGTCGCCGAGCGGCTTGTTGACCTTCCGCGGGTCGACCTGCCCGAAGCCGAGCTGTACGGCGGAGTAGCCGTCCTGCTCGGGAGTGCGGACGCGGGTCACGACGCACGGACCAGCCTCGACGACGGTCACCGGGACCATCCGGTTGTCCGCGTCGAAGACCTGGGTCATGCCGAGCTTCTTGCCCAGGACGCCCTTGATCTGCTTAGCCATGTCAGTGCGTTCCCTCAGAGCTTGATCGAGATGTCAACGCCGGCGGGGAGGTCGAGTCGCATGAGCGAGTCGACCGTCTTCGGCGTCGGGTCGATGATGTCAATCAGCCGCTTGTGCGTACGCATCTCAAAGTGCTCGCGGCTGTCCTTGTACTTGTGCGGCGAGCGGATGACGCAGTACACGTTCTTCTCGGTCGGCAGCGGCACCGGGCCCGCGACCTTAGCACCAGTCCGCGTGACCGTCTCAACGATCTTCTTGGCCGAGCTGTCGATGACCTCGTGGTCATAGGCCTTGAGCCGGATGCGGATCTTCTGTCCCGCCATAATGGCCTCGGTGTCCTTCGCTGTCGTCTGAAAAAGTTACGTGCGGCCTGTTGCCGCTATGGGTGTCCCACGGGAGCAGACACTGTTGATCTGCGCTTTCTTCCGTGATCTGGCAGTTAGTTCGGTCACGGTGCGGCCGAACCAACTGCGAGATCACGGTTCGTGGGGCGGGAGGCTCATGCCGTACGGCACGGGTGACGCCGACCACCTCGCCGCGGCGGACCGTGAACGACGTCGGGCGCACGTCCCGGCCCTGCACGTCGGCGAACTCGGCGATCAC
>NZ_JBFBCE010000121.1:0-22980 GCF_040689595.1 Streptosporangium sp. NPDC051023
GCCGGGCGGCCCACCGGGCCGCGGCTGGGGGGAGCCGCGCCCCTTTCCGGATGCGGGGGATCAGCCGTTACAGCGAGCGGGTCGGCCGCTGTAGGCGCAGTGCCGTACGGGCGGGCCGTGGTGGCCGGGGCGCCGTGCGGGCGGGTGGGCCGCTGCGGGCCGGGCCGTACGGGGTCAGCCGCTGTAGACCGGGTAACCGTAGCCGACGACCTGGGAGGTCGGCCGGACGCGCTGCTCGACCTTGCCGTTGCCGGTGTTGCCCTCGATCGTGGTGATCGTGCCGTCGCCGTTGTCCTTCTTCACGAAGCCGACGTGGTCGATGCCGTCGAGGTCCTTGCTGCCCTGCCAGTCGAAGTAGACGACCGCGCCGGGCTTGGGGGTGGTGCCCCAGTGGTCGTGCTCCTTGAACCACTTGGCGTGGGTGACGGTGTAGGCGTCCCAGCCCACGGTGGGGCGGATGCCGGCGTGCTCGCCGACCCAGGAGACGAACATCGCGCACCAGGGGGCGTTGGCGTAGTCCCGGATGCGGCCGCCGTCGCGGGCCGTGGTCTCCTTGGCGCGCTCGGTGGACATGTACCAGGACTGGAACTTGGTGCCGCCGCCCTGGGCGTTCTCGCTGACGCCGATCTGCCGGGCCGCGAGGTCCAGGACCTGCTGGGCGGTCACCTTGGGCAGGCGCTCGGCCTCGGTCTGGAGCGTGGTCTTCGAGGTCTGGACCTCGGGGTTCTGGGCGCTGACGGGCGCGTGGTCCAGGGTGTCCGCCAAGGCGGCGGGGCCTGCGGCGATCCCGCCCGCGAGGGCGATGGACGTTCCGAGGATGATGCGGGCCAGGTAGTGCGTCTTGGGGGTGGAGGTAAGGCGGTGCTTGGCCATGAGGGGACTACTCCTTGCGTCGCTTCCATGCCGCCTACCGGGTTAGCTGACGGGTTCGGGCTGGAAAGTGCCCTACAGCGCTGATGCGCTGATTCACCCCAAAAACTTGGTTCCCCGGTTCCGCGAAACTCGCGGATTCGGCGGCCGTGTCCATCAGGCGGAAGTCCCACCTGGCAGAGCACGGTCGGGCAATGTGCTGGCAATGCGTTGACCTGCGAAGGTCTAGGCGTTCGCCACGAATTCGTTGAACGTACGTGAACCGGACAGACGATTACAAGTCCGGCACATTGCCTTGGCTTGGGAATAGCCCGAAATTGGGCGGGAAAACCGGGCTGGTTTTTGCGCCCCCGCGCCCGCGCCGATCTTTGGCGCGGTGCTGGAAACCCCTGTGGGAAAGGGCGTTCCGGTACGGCGCGGCCGAAGAGGAGTGGCCGGAGGTCGCCGTCTCCGCCACCCTCGCCCAGGCAAACGTAGATCTTTTCCCCAAACAGGTTTTCGCCTGGTCAAGAGGGGGGTTCTTTACCGGCGGCCGTGTCCGCGGGGAGCAGGTCCCCGCCTCCGACCGGGGCGGCAGGATGACGCCGTGGGCTACGGGGCCGCGTGATCGCCGTGAACCGTACGCCGGTGAGCTCCTCGGACGTTTCCCACAACCGTCGTGCCAGGGCCTCGTCCAGCGCGTCGGCCGAGGGGGTCAGTGTTTTCGGGCCGGGGCCGACGTACAGGCCGCCGGTCACGCCGGGAGCGGTGGCGGCGTAGAGAGACGGGACGGCCCCTTTCTCCGGCGGCTGGAGCGCCAGGCGCATGAGGGCGCCGACCGGCTTGGTGAGCACGCCCGGCCGCATGATGTCGGTGGCCGTCGCCCCGGGGTGGGCGGCCAGGCTGAGCAGCCTTTTCCCCGCCAGGCGCTGCAGTTCCAGCGTGAACAGCAGGTTGGCCAGCTTGGACCTGCCGTAGGCGGTAAAGCGCCGGTAGCCGCGTTCGAACTCCAGGTCGTCGAAGTCGATCCTGCCCACCCTGTGCGCGTCGCTCGAGACCGTGACGACTCGGGCCTCCGGCGTGGCCAGTAGGTGGGGCAGTAGCAGGCCGGTCAGGGCGAAGTGTCCCAGGTGGTTGGTGCCGAACTGCATCTCGAAGCCGTCGGCCGTGGTCCGCCGGGGGATCATGCCGATGCCCGCGTTGTTGACCAGCAGGTCCAGGGGCTCGTCGAAGGCGTCGGCGAACGCCCGTACCGAGCCGAGGTCGGCCAGGTCGAGGTGTCTGAGCTCGACCCGCCCATCCGGGACCGCCGCCCTGACCGTGCCGAGCGCCGCCTCGCCTTTGGCTGGATCACGCGCGGTCATGATCACCTTGGCGCCGCGCTCCGCCAGGCGCAGGGCAGTCGGCAGCCCGATCCCGCCACTGGCGCCGGTGACCAGCGCGGTTCTGCCAGCCAGGTTAGGAATGTCGGCAGAAGTCCACATAAATCAATCTCCAAAAGATGTGGTGTACGAAACCGTTTCGTACGGAAACGTAGATCGCCGGTCCCCAGCCCGCAAGTGGGTGTATTCGGGTGTTCACCCGCAGTTCCCGGGCGTGTAAGACATCCGGGTTACGGTGAGGCAGTCGTGAACGGGTCATCGCCCGGCGTGGAGGACGGTCGAGACCACGCGCGGGAGCAGGGTTCGGCCATTGCCTGGGTGGAGTCCCCGCTGCAGATGCTCTGCGCCGTGGAGGCCCACCATTCCGGGTTGCTCGGCGCACACGCCCTGGTGGTGCCCAGGGCCAAACTGCGTCCGCTGGCGGTAACCCGCCGCGAGATCGTCAGGCTCGGTCTGCCCGCGGGGCTCGAGCTTGCCGTGCCGGCGCCCGAGATGCCCAGGCCTCATCGGGGCGTGAGCTGGGCGGTCGGCGACGCCTTCTCCGGCAAGGTCCAGGCGGGCTGGCTCACCGCCCTCCCCGGGCGGATCGTCATCGTCGACGACGGGCTGGCCACGATCAGGCTCCTCGAACTGCTCACCGGGCGGATCGGAACGCCCCTGCTGAGGGCGAGGGCAACGGCGAGCCCGCTCAGGAAGGTCCTCGGCGCCGCCGCGGGCATGCGGCTGCGGGCCGCCGCCCGCTCGGGCCGCCTGTCGATCTTCACGGCGCTGCCCGTCCCCGCGGATCTGGCGCGAGCCGTACGCGACAAGGGTGCCGAGCTGATCACCCACGACTTCGCCTGGCTCAGGTCGCAGCCCCTGCGCAAGCCGGGCCCCGAGGAGCGCACCGTCGTCCTCGGCACCTCGCTGGTCCGCAACGGCCTCATCCACCGCGACCGCTACTTCACCTGGCTGGCCGGGCTCGGCTCGGCCGAACCGGTCGCCTACTTCCCGCATCGCAGGGAAGACCCCAACGACCTCGCCCGGGTCAGGGAACAGCCCGGGATCACCGTCTACGACGGTGGGGCCCCCGCCGAGATGACCCTGCGGGGCCTGGGCGCGCAGCAGCGCGTCCTGAGCCTGCCGTCGACCGCGGTCACGTCCCTGCGTGTCCTGCTGTCGGCCCGCGGCGTCGCCGTGGAGACCGTGGACGTCCCCGACGAGTGGTGGACGGCCCAGGCCGCCCCCTCCCTCCGTTCCCACCTTTCGATGTTCGCCCATCACGACACTGGAGTCACAGGTTGAAGGTCCTGGCCGTGGCCGACTCGGATTCCTACCTGAAGTGGGCCGCCTACCTGCTGGAGGGCCTGCCCTCCGGCTGTACGGCGGAGCTGACGGTGGTCCGCACCCCCATCACGCCCTCCCCGGCGCAGATCCACGCGGCCGTGGCCGGCGCGGCCACCGATCCGCCCGTGCTGTCCGCCAGGGCCCTGCGCAAGGCGGCGGAGCGGTTCAGGCCGGACGTGGTGCTGGTCGCCTGCACGGGACCCGTGGTCGACGTGCTGGTCAGCGAGGTGCTGGCGGATCTTCAGCCAAGGCCGGTCTTCGTCTCGGGCCTGCCGGGCATCTCCATTCCGGCGACGGAGAAGGCATGGATCTTCCGCAGCGGATGTGACCTGTTCGTCCTGCACAGCGGACGGGAGGTCGAGGAGTTCTCGGCGATCGGCAAGGAACTCGGCGGCGGCGGGGCGATCGGCCTCACCCGGCTGCCGTTCCTGCACAACGGCGAGGAGGTCCCCGTCACGGGGCCCCGCAACCGCGTGGTGTTCGCCACCCAGGCCAAGGTGCCCAAGCGCAGGGAGGACCGCGAGCTGATCCTGCTCGCGCTGGCCGATCTCGCGGCGCGGCGCCCCGACCTGGACGTGGTCGTCAAGCTCCGCGCCCTGGACAACGAGCGTCAGACGCACAACGAACGCCACCACTACCAGCGACTGTGGCAGTCGCTTGAGGGCGAGGGCCGGGTCCGTCCCGGCGCGGTGCGGTTCGCGGTAGGCCCCATGCACGAGCACCTGGCGCACGCGGCCGGCTTCGTCACCGTCAGCTCGACCGCGGCGCTTGAGGCGATCGCCCAGTCGGTACCGCTGCTGGTGTTGTCGGACTTCGGGGTCAGCGCCGAGATGATCAACCTGGTCTTCGAGGGCAGCGGCCTGCTCGGCACCCTGGAGGACCTGGCCCAGGGCCGTTTCCGCACGCCGGACCCCGCGTGGTGCCGGGCGAACTACTTCCACCCGCAGGGCGAGAGCGACTGGGTCTCCCAGATGGTCGCATTGGTCGGCCAGGCCCGCTCCGGGCGTCTCGTCCCCGCCAGTTCCCTGCTGGACGGCCCGCAGTACGCCGCCGCCCGCCGCCGGGCTCGCCTGCGCGTCGAGGTGCCACCCAATGTGCTGCGCGTCGGCTACCGAGCCAAGCGCCGGATGCGCCGCTATCTCAATGTCTTCTGATCGGTGACGCCTGGCAGTACGGCAGCGCCCCCTCACGGTGCGAACGGCCTTGGGCCGGTGACCGGAGGGGGCGTGTCCAACAGGCGTGCGCGGCGGACAGCTGGGTCAGGAGAGGGCCTTGGAGAGGCGGCGGCGGAGTTTGCCCAGGGTGCTTGATTCCTGGGCGGACGTGGGGATCAGCTCGAGTGCGGCCAGGCGCTGCCGCTTGAAGTAGCGGGCCGTGTCGTTCGCCTGGACGTAGGCGGAGGCCTGCTCGCGCAGCCCCGGATGGGAGCCGCTCTGCATGCAGTAGCCGACCGCGCTGACCAGAGCCTGCAGGTCAACCGGGGGAGGCTCCTCCAGCGACCCGTCCGGTGACAGGCGTGGGAGCAGGGCGTCGGTGATCGTGACCGGGATCCGGTTGCTGTTCTCGTACGGCGCCAGCCGTTCCAGGACCAGCCCGCCCCCGACCGTCGCCACCGGCAGCCCAAACTGCTTTCTCGCGGTGATCAGGGCGGTGGAGAAGCATCCGACGACCATCTTGGGCCTGAGCGCCGCGAAGCACGACTCCGCGGGAACGGCCTCTCCCACGACCGTCAGCGTCACCCCCAGCTCCCTGGCCGTCTCGCGGAGCTGCTGGGCGTGACGCCGCCCGCCCGCGGGGTGCGGCTTGAACAGCGCGTCGCGGAACCCCCTGGCGGCCAGGCCCCGCAGCATGTCCGCGTGGAGCCCGGCCTCCTCGTCCTGGGTGACGATGTCGAGCGCGGACAGATACTGGCCGAGGATTATCGGCTGCCCCTTGGGAAGGCCTTCCGTGCCGCGTGCAAGCCGTTCCGCCTGCGCGATCACCTCCAGGAAGGCCTGGTCGGGGAGGGTGCCCGCGGGCACGCCGTACTCGGAGAGCAGCAGCGGTGACAGGCCGGGCACCAGGTCGAGGTGGAGCAGGCGGGTGATCCGCCCCGAGATCTCCTGAGGGAGGGGATCACGGGTCGGGCCGTAGCTCATCAGGCCGTCGGAGTAGACCGTGATCGGACAGTCCTTGATCAGACCGGCGATGGTCCTGGCGGGCGGCACCGCGATGGACTCCAGGACCAGCTCATCCGGCCCCTCGTCGAGGGAGAGATGGGACCGCAGCAGGCGGCCCAGCATCGGGACCTCGATGATGCGGGCCTTCCAGTCGGACGGGTGCAGCGGGGCCACGATGTCGTTCCACGACCACACCTCGTCGAAGTGCGACCGCAGCGCGGCGAAGCCGGGCGCCTGGTCCAGGGACGGGGTGATCTCCGGGATCGCCGCGTTGTTGGAGACCAGCAGGATCCTGCGTCCCCGGTGCGGCCCGAAGCGGCCCTCGTTGATCGCCGTCCCCAGCGTCATCGCGCCGAACAAGGTCGAGGCGTAGAACAGCTGCGTCATCGGGCCTCCAACAGCCTCTGCAGGATCTGGTCGCGTTCCGGTTCCAGACGGCCCGCGGCGTACAGGTCGGGGGGCAGCCGCCTGAGGGCGTCGGCGCCGCGCTTTTCGAAGCGGGCGCGTAGTTCGGGGGAGAAACGGTCGGCCAGCTCCAGGTGGTGGGCCAGGAGCGCGCAGAAGGTGCGCACGGCCTTCGGGGTGAACTCCTCCTCCAGACCGGCGAAGACCAGGTCGAAGGCGTCGAAGAAGTGCAACTGCCTGGCGTCGCCGATCTGGGTCAGCGAGCCCGCGACCATCCTCCGGTAGAACAGTCCGGCCAGTGAGACCACCGCGAACGAGCCCGCCTGCCGGTGTAGCCGCCAGATCCACGGCCGGTCCTCCGCGGTGTGCAGGTGCCCGGGAAAGGTCAGCAGGTCCCCCAGGTCCCTGCGGTAGATCCCGGCCCACGCGTAG
Organism: Streptosporangium sp. NPDC051023; assembly: GCF_040689595.1. Lineage (NCBI taxonomy): Bacteria > Bacillati > Actinomycetota > Actinomycetes > Streptosporangiales > Streptosporangiaceae > Streptosporangium > Streptosporangium sp. NPDC051023. Next base: position 6,554 of record NZ_JBFBCE010000121.1, read on the forward strand.
GGGTAGTCGACCATCGTCTTCACCCCGACGGGCAGGATATGGTCGCGCGGCTTCAGCACCATCTCGCGAGTGGCCAGCGGCGCCCTGTGGATCACCCGCTTGCGGCCCTCGGCCTGGATGTGGTCCACCCGGACGAAGTCGCACCCGAGCCGCTCGATCGCTCCGACCAGCTCGCCGAGATAACCGGGCGCCAGCCAGTCGTCGCCGTCCATGAAGGTCACATAACGGCCGGAGGCCAGCGAGACCCCGAGGTTGCGGGCGTCGGCCAGCCCGACCGGCGTCTCGTTGCGCAACGCGACAAGGCCGGGCAGGTCATTGCGGAAGTCCTCGATGATCTGCCCGGTCGCGTCGGCCGATCCGTCGTCAACCACGATGAACTCGAAGTCCCTGTGCGCGTTCCTGCTCAGCGAGGTGAGCGCGTCGGAGATGTAGAGCTCGGCGTCCCTGACCGGGACGACGACGGACAGCTTGATCAACTTTTTCTTTCCCTATTGAGATTGGTCACCATTGAGGTCGATCACCACGTTCCCCCCAGGCAGTTTGTACCGCGTGGGGGGAACGCCGGTGTCCGGGACAGTCATGGCCTGGCCGAACCGGTCGGCCGGGACTGGTTGTGGCTTGGCCGACTACACAGTCACTCGGCGCAGCCGCGACTTCGGCGCCTCCTCGCCCGGGAAGACCCGCTTGACGCCGTCGCCGAGGGCAGTCTCGATGATGCGGATGTCGCGGACCAGGTGCTCCAGGCCCGACGGCTCCAGCGAGGCGGCGTGGTCCGAACCCCACATGGTGCGGTCCAGCGTGATGTGGCGCTCGACGGTCACCGCGCCCAGGGTCACCGCGGCCAGCGAGATCTGCAGGCCGCGCTCGTGGCCGGAGTAGCCGACAGGCACGCCGTACCGCTCCTGGAGGGTGACGATCGTGCGGAGGTTGGCCTCCTCGGGCGGGAGCGGGTAGGTGGAGGTCGCGTGCATCAACACCAGCTTGGAGGTGCCGAGAACCTCCACCGCCCTGTCGATCTCCTCGAGCGTGGACATGCCGGTGGACAGGATGATCGGCTTGCCGGTCGCGGCCAGGGCGCGCAGCAGCTCCAGGTCGGTCACGCTGGCCGAGGCGACCTTGTGGGTGACCACGTCCATGGCCTCGAGGAAGTCGACCGACGGCACGTCCCACGGCGAGGCGAACCAGTGCAGGCCGCGCTCCTCGCAGTACTTGGCGATCTCGGTGTACTCGTCAAGGCCGAACTCGGTCCTGATCTTGTACTCCATGTAGGTCATCTCGCCCCACGGAGTCTGGCGGATCTGGTCGCGCTGCTCCAGCGGCACGCAGATCTCCGGCGTGCGCTTTTGGAACTTGACCGCCTGGCAGCCCGCGTCGGCGGCCACGTCGATGAGCTTGCGTGCGATGTCCAGGTCGCCGTTGTGGTTGATGCCGATCTCGCCGATCACGTAGACGGGCTGGCCCGCGCCGACCAGCGCGTCGCCGATCTGGACCGGCTTGGCGACCGGGGTGAGCCGCAGCTCGGCCCTGGGGGCGGCCACCGGCGCCGACTCGGGCACCGGACGGGCCGCGAGGACCCGGTCGCACAGCTCCCGTACGGCTCCGGCCCCGCCGGGCCTGGTCAGCACGGTCCTGGCGGCGGCGCGGACCTTGGGGTGGGCGTCGGGCACCGTGACGGGCCAGCCGACGTCGCCCATCGGGCCGAGGTCGTTGACGTCGTTGCCGATGTAGGCGACGCGGGCCGGGTCGATGCCCTCGATGGCCAGCCAGTCGCGCAGCACGGTCTGCTTGTCGGTCAGGCCCTGCAGGACCGGCACGCCGAGCTTGCGGGCACGGGCGGCGACCACCGGGTTCTGCTCGGTCGACATGATCATCAGCTTGACGCCGGCCCTGCGCAGCAGCGAGATGCCCATGCCGTCCGAGCGGCTGACCACGACCATCTCGCGGCCGTCCTGGTCGACGTAGGCGCGGTCGTCGGTGTGCACCCCGTCGAAGTCGGTGATCACGGCGTCCACGTCGATCGGCTCCGGCTCGTCGACGAACGGCGCCAGCGCCCTGACGATCTCCAGGTCCTCGGGGGTGTCGACCTCGATGGCGTGCCGAGACGGGACGGGCTGCACGGCGACGGCGCCGAAGAAGCGGTGCCCGTGCTCGCGCAGGCCCTCGGTACGCATCACGTAGAACGCGCCGGTCTCGCGGAAGTCGGGCTCGCGGTCCTGGCGGCGCGGACGGGAGGACGGGTCGTGGTTGATGCCCGCGCCTGCCGCGTTCCACAGGAACTCGTGCGTCTCGAGCCCGGAGAACACCACGTCGGCGGTGCCGTCGAGGACCTTGACGATCGCGCTGTCCAGGTTGGCGGGGTCAATGAACGCGCTGGTGCACTGCACCAGGACGACCACGTCCGGGGTGTCGGACAGATGGTCGAGCACGTGCAGCACGGCCGACTCGCTGGAGGCGGTCGCGCCGCTCAGCTCCTCGGGACGTTCGATCACGGTCGCCCCGGCGCCGCGAGCCACTTCGGCGATCCCCTTGTGGTCGGTGCTGACCACTACCTCGTCGATCAGCTCGGCCCGCATGCAGGCCTTCACCGCACGGGCGACCAGTGGAGTGCCGCCGACCGCGGCCAGGTTCTTCAGCGGGACGCCCGCTGAACCTCCACGGGCGGGGACAACGGCCAGGACTCGCAAGGTGGCTCCTCGTGACATACGGCAAATGCCCCTGAGCTGGGGCGTTTTAGGAACGCTAGCCACGAGGGTGACCGGATAGGGGTGACTGAGTTGAACGTCCAGAGTCGGCCGTCTTAACTTTCCGGACTACCAGGAGCTCCAACACGGAGGGCAGTGTGCGCGGCACCGAACGCTCCGCCGTAAGCCCATTCCGAGAAGGGGCCTGCTCTCCCGCACGATGACCGGCTCAGACCTTGGCGCCGATGGACTCCATGAGCATGGGGAGCGCGCGCTCCAGGCCACGCCTCCAGTACGGCCAGCTGTGCGTGCCCGGCCCATAGAAGTCGATTGTGATCTGGTCGCCGTTCGCCCTCGCCCGTTCGGCAAAGGTCTCCGCCTGGCGCAGCAGGGACGTTTCCCCCCGGTCCTGCGCGGTGCCCGGGGGATCCAGCAGTCCCGGGGTGCCGTCTCCGCAGGAGACGAAGAGCCGCAGGCCGCGCAGCCTGTCGGTGAGATCGGCGGGGTTGTGCGCGCTCCAGTCGGGGTCTCCGGGGTCGCCCCAGAGGTCGGCGGAGTCCTCGTTGTACTGGCCGAGCAGCCAGTCGACGCCGCCGTTGCCGTCGAGGGTGTTCAGCACGCCGGAGAAGGAGGCGGCCGCCTGGAACATCCCCGGATGGCGGGCCGCGTAGCTCATCGCGCCGAGCCCGCCCATGGACAGTCCCGCGACCGCTCGCCGGTTCCCGGCCCCGTAGTCGCGTTCGAGGACCCGGCGGACCTCCACGAGGTGGAAGGTCTCCCAGCCGGGCCCGTCCTGCCAGTCGGAGTAGAAGCCGACGGCGCCGACCTCGGGGATGACCACGATGGCGGGGTAGGGCGCGGTGAGCCTGGCCGCCTCCCCCTGGGTCGCCCAGGCGTCGTACTCGCTCTGGCAGCATCCGTTGAGCAGGTACAGCACCGGCCATGGCCCGGACCCGGGACGCCATCCGCTGGGCAGCAGCACCCGCACCGTGCCCGTGCGCCCCAGCGCGGAGGAGGTGATCGTGAGCACGTGGTCGCGCTCACTCAGACGGCTGACCTGGACGTCCTGTCCGCGCTCGTGCAACGAGCCCTCTGAGGAGAAGGGCATCAGCAGGGCCAGGAGCACGGCCACCACCGCTGCTCCCGCGGCCAGGAAAACCCAGAGGCGTACGGCTGTGCGGTTCACATGGCCAATCCTGGCGGCTCTTCGCGGCGGCAGGAAGCTCACCGCGCCCGCGTCGTGGCACGGCCCCCGGCGCGTCGCTCCGGTCCCGGTCTTCCTGCCGCCCCGTGGGGAGAGGCGGCGGCCCCGTGTTTGCGCACGCCGTGACGGTTCACGCGGGGCTGCCGGGGTAGGTCGGTGCCACCGATCCTTTCCCGGAGGTGGGGGCGGGCGAAGGGAGCGAGGGATGCGCGGGCTCGTGTGGATGAAGGACGGGGGCGCCGAGTACGCCGAGGTGAACCTCGGGGCCGAGCTGACGGCGGTCGGGGTGGCCATCGGCACGGACCCCATGCCCTATCGCCTCGAGTACACCCTGCGCACCCTGCCCGGATACGTCACCGAGTTGCTGTCGGTGCGGGCTCACGGCGCGGACTGGCACAGGGCCCTCGACCTGCGCCGCTCGGCCCACGGCACCTGGTCGTGCGAGACCAAGGAGGAAGGGCGCCTGGAAGGCCCGCCGCCCGGCGGGGATATGAACGTCCTGAACGGCGCACTCGACTGCGACCTCGGACTTTCACCGCTGACGAACACCATGCCGGTGCTCCGTCACGGTCTCGCGGCCTGTGAGGGGCGGATGGACCTGATCATGGCCTGGGTCCTGGTCCCCCACCTGCACGTGCTCTGCCATCCCCAGCGCTACACCCACCTGGCCCCGAACAGCGTGCGCTTCGAGAGTGAGGGTTTCAGCGCCGACCTCACCCTCGACGACGACGGGATCGTCACCGAGTACCCGGGCCTGGCCACTCTGATGACCGGCGGGACATCCCCGCAGGGATGACAGACGGGGTGTCTTCGCAGGGATGACCGGCGCCACGCCGCGTCATCCCGCTCCCGGGGCGCCGTGCCATGGTGACCGGCCCTCTCATGGTGCGGGCCGTACGAAGACGGCCACCGTCCGCGCGGGAACACTCAGCGTCCCGGTGCCGGGATCGAAGGCCGACTGTTTCACGACGGGGTCGTCGCAGGCCGTCTGGACGGGGTGCAGCGTCACCTCGGCGCCCTCCAGCGCGGCCACGGCCCGCGCCTGGGTCTCCGGTGTCGCGTTGAAGACGACGGTCACCGACGTCCAGCGGGGATCGAGCCCCGAGGTGTCCAGGTGCATGGTCAGGACTCCCGGGATCTCGCACGCGCCGCCAGGGGGAAAGGTCAGCCGTCTCTGCACCTCGGCCAGGGAGCCGAGCGCGAAGCCGGGGGAGGAGGAACGGATCCTCAGCAGTTCGCCGTACCGGGCCCTGGCCGAGCGGATCGCCGCGCAGTCCGGCCTGAGGGCGGGATCGGCGAGCAGCGGCCGGGCATAGTCCCACTTGCCCTCGTTGTCGGCCCTGGGAGGCAGGCCCGCGCCGAACCCGTTGCCCTGTGCGCAGTCCCACAGCAGCCGGTTGAACCAGTCGCCCGAGTTGTAGGAGTTGCGATCGAAGGACTTCGAGCGGAGCCGCTCGCTGCCCGCATGCACGAACGCGACGCCCTGCCCCAGCACCACCGTGGCCAGCGACAGCGTCTGCATCCGCACCCGGTCGGCCATGGTCGTCGACCGGGGCAGCTTGTAGGCCAGCGCGTCGAACAACGTCTCGTTGTCGTGGGCGTCGACGTAGGTCACGACCTCGCCGGGCGCGGCGGCGTATCCGGCGGGGGCGCCGTTGTAGTCCACCTCGGAGCCCCTGACCTGCCTGCCGTCCGAGGCGGTGAACGCGTAGTCGCGCAGGTTGCCGGTGAGTCCCACCTTGATCAGGTCCTGGTAGTACAGGAGACGGTCCCGCTGCTGCTCCGGACCGCCGTTCGCGGGTGACCCGTTGGGCGCCCCCGCCAAGCCGGAACCGAACCCCTGCACCCCGGGATCGGCGTCGAACGGGCTGCCGCCGCGCACCGCGTCGCGCAGCCGGTCGCTGAAGGTGCCGATGCCGGTGCCCGCCATGGTGAACTGGGTCGCCTGCTCGAAACGGGCGCCGCCCGCGACCTCGCCGAAGTCCCAGCCCTCGCCGTACAGGATGACCGATGCACCGTCCACGCCGTCCTCGGCGGGGGTGAGCCGGTCCAGGGCCTCGCGGACCGCGAGCAGGTTCGCCTTCGGGTGGTGACCCATCAGGTCGAACCTGAAGCCGTCCACCTTGTACTCGCGGGCCCAGGTGACGACGGAGTCGACCACCAGCCTGCCCATCATGGCGTGCTCGGGCGCGGTGTTGGCGCAGCAGGTCGAGGTGGCCCGCGCGCCGTCGTCGAGCAGCCGGTGGTAGTAGCCGGGCACGATGCGGTCGAGCACGGAGCCGGGCTCCTGGCCCGCGGCGTAGGTGTGGTTGTAGACCACGTCCATGACCACCCGCAGCCCGGCCCCGTTCAGCCCGGCGACCATCCCCCTGAACTCCCTGATCCGCGCCGCCCCCTCGGGGGCCGAGGCGTAGGAGCCCTCGGGCACGGTGTAGTGCAGCGGGTCGTAGCCCCAGTTGAAGGAATCCCTCGCCGCCGCCTGGGCTATGCGGGCCTGCTGCTGCTCCGAGTCGGCGGGCATCGCGGCCAGGTCGCCGTCCGGCTCGGTGCGGTCCGCCCTCCTGTCGGGAACGGTGGCGAAGTCGAAGACCGGCAGCAGGTGCACATGGGTCAGACCGTCCTCCACGAGGCCGCGCAGCTCCGCCATCCCCGCCGAGTCGCGGGCGAACGCGGCGTAGGTGCCCCGCAGATCGGCGGGAACGGAGAGGTCGGAGGCGGAGAAGTCACGCACGTGCAGCTCATGGATCGACGCCCGGTGCTGGGGGACGGCGGGGGGTTTCGGCAGGCAGGACCAGCCGTCCGGTGCCAGGGACGGGTCCGCGAGGTTCACGAGCTGGCTGCGGGCCGAGTCCGTGGACAGCGACAGGCTGTAGGGGTCGGTGACCTCGTTGGTGACGACCCCGCCCGCGGCCGGGGAGTAAACCGTGACCAGGAAGGTGTAGTAGCGCCCCCGCCACGAGGGCGCTCCGGTGACCGACCACACGCCCGTCTCATCGTCGCGCCGCATCCGGTGCACGGTACGGCTCCCGCCAGGAGAGCCGTCGTACAGCGCCAGTTCCACCTCGCGGGCGGTCGGTGCCCAGACCGAGAGCCTCGGCTTCCCGCCGTCCCAGACCGGGCCGAGCTCGGCGCGGGCCGCCCCGGCGTAGACGTCGTCAAGCACGCCGGGAAGCTGCACGCCCGTCGCGGCCAGCAGCGCGCCCGAGACGTCCCGCTGCGCGGCCACGACCTGGCCGCGCAGCGCCAGGGGGACGAGACCCGCGTCACGTGGATCGACCGTGAAGGCGGCGTGCCGGGCCAGGTGGGGCCATCCGGCCCGCTGCGCGTCCGTGAGCGCGCCGGGGGACAGACGGATGACTCCGAGACCGCCGGTCAGATCCCCGTCCGCGTACGCGATGCCGCCCTCGCCGGAGAAGACCAGGCTGTGGTCGAGCCCGGAGGACGGCTCCGTCCCCCAGACGACGGTGCCCCGGTCGATCCAGTGCGCCCACGCCTGACCCAGGTCGGTGTCGGCGCGCGGGACCTGTGGCCGGGGCGGCGCACCGGGCAGCGGCCGTCCACCGCCCGCGGCGGCCGCGCCTGCCTCCCGCTCCTCCCGGTCCGTCCCGGCCCGGTCATGTCCCCGGCCGTCCTGCAGGTCGTTCGTCTCACCTTCGCGGGTGATGTGGCTCACGTTCCCGGTCCCCTCGGTCAAGGGGACGCGGAGGCGGACTGTCGCCTTCGTACTGCCCACGGGTTTTGAAGGGGGACGGCCCGCTCGGTTCGAGCGGCCGTTTCACCCCGCGGGTACGGTCCCCTGCCTTCGTCGTTCCCCGCACGGCGGCGGTAATGCGAGATCACCGTGTTCATCGCGGTGTTCATCACTGTGTTCATCGCCGCGGTGGCCGGTACCGGTGAGTGGGACGGGGGAACCACGGCCGGGCACGCTGCGGTTGCCTGGACCGACTGGCGGTGCGGGAGGCTGTGGTATGGCACGTGCGACGGGTCCCGGACAGTGGGACGGTGAGCACGGCGCGGTGACGGGCCTGCGCGTGCCTCCCGCATGCCGTCCCGGTCCGGGCGGCCCGATCATGGTCTTTACCGGCGAAGTCATCTGGAACATGGTCAGAAACGACGAAACGTGAATCAAGGAGCGTCCATGCAGTCCTCCACGAACCCCCCACGCCGCCGGCGTGTGGTTGCACTGGCACTGGCCACCCTCGCCGCGGCCACGGTGACGGTCAGCACGGGTACGGCGGGCGCCGACGCCGGGCCCGCGGACAGGCCCGCGGGCAACGGCGCCGTCCACGGCCAGCGCGGCAAGCTCCTCACCGTCCGCCCGCTGACCGGCTCGGCGGCGCTTCCCAGCGCGGCCCGCAACTGGTTCGTCACCTACGTGTCCGAGGACGCGAAGGGCAAGCGCGTCACGGTCTCCGGGACGGTCTCGCTGCCCAGGACGCGGCCGCCCGCGGGCGGCTGGCCGGTGATCAGCTGGGCGCACGGCACGACCGGCACCGCGGACGCGTGCGCCCCCTCGGCGGACAGCCCGACCGGCCCCGTCCACGACTACCTGTCGGTCATGGACCAGACGCGTGACGCCTGGGTGGCGCACGGCTTCGCCGTGGTGCAGACCGACTACGAGGGACTCGGCACGCCGGGCGAGCATCCGTACATGAACGGCCGCAGCGACGCGAACACGGTGCTGGACATGGTGCGCGCCGCGCGCAACCTGGACCACCGGGTCGGCCGCGGCTGGTTCGCGGTCGGGCACAGCCAGGGCGGTCACGCCGCGCTGTTCGCCGCCGCCGCGGAGAACACACGCCAGGACGTGAAGCTGCTGGGCGCGGTGGCGATCGCTCCCGGCGGTGTGGGACTGAGCCAGACCGCCCCCTACATCCAGGCAGGCGGCGCGGGAGCCCAGGCGGCCCTGGCCTTCCTGCCCACGATCCTCATCGGCGCGTCCGCCGCCGATCCCGCCGTCGATCCCGACGCGCTCCTGACGGACGCGGCGAAGCCCCTGCTCACGGTCGCCAGGAAGGGCTGCCTGGCGCAGATCCGTGAGGTGGCCGCGACGATCCCGGTCAACAACGTCTTCGTGCCGGGGGCCGACCTCGGACCGCTCACCCGCTATCTGCAGACGCAGGATCCCACGGGCATCGAGGTGCGGGTCCCCACCCTCGTCGCCCAGGGCACCACCGACGTCCTGGTGCCGAAGCAGACGACGGACTACCTGGTCAGCACCATGTGCGCGAAGGCGAAGAAGGTCAGCTACCGCGTCTACTCCGGAGCCGACCACCGGGGGGCGGTCGCCGCCTCCTTCGACGACGCCCTCGAGTTCGTCAACACCCTGCGTTCCGGGCAGACCCCGGCGAGCACCTGCTGAGGCCTCCGGGGCAGCGTGATCGGCGGGGCCGCAATTCCTGCAAGCCCTTCCAGGGATTTTCGGAAGTCTGAGATGTCGGCGGTGACGGCCGGTCAACGCCGGACGAAGTAAAAGCACAGGTGGTAACCGATATATCACTTGATATCTGGAGATTCTATGGCGCCTCCTGTGGCATAGGAGGCGCCATAACTTCTGTCTTTACGTTGATCTGTAACAAGTTTGCAGACTCTTGCAGAAAATTCTTCCGTTGAGGCTCACGCCCGCGTAACGTCCGGCGTACCCTGCCCCAGCTCCGCGGTCCGCCGCCGGACCCGCGGCGGGGGCCGCCACGTCGTGGGGCCGCCAGGCGCCACGACCTGACAGTCGTCTGATCGGGGGACCGCCATGACCGAGCTCGTCCGTGCTGACCATCCCAGCGAGACCGCCGCCCGCTGGTGGCGTGACGCGGTGATTTACCAGGTCTACGTGCGCAGCTTCGCCGACGGTAACGGGGATGGGATCGGCGACCTGCTGGGCGTGCGGAGCCGCCTGGGCTACCTGGCGGACCTGGGGGTGGACGCGATCTGGCTGACCCCGTTCTACACCTCGCCGATGGCCGACTTCGGCTACGACGTCGCGGACTACCGGGACGTCGACCCGATCTTCGGGTCGCTGGCCGACGCCGCCGCCCTCATCGACGACGCGCACCGGCATGGCCTGCGTGTGATCGTCGACGTCGTGCCCAACCACACCTCGGACCAGCACGCCTGGTTCCGGCAGGCGGTGGCCGCGGGCCCGGGCAGCCCCGAGCGGGAGCGCTATGTCTTCCGCCCCGGCAAGGGCGAGGAGGGGGAACTGCCGCCGAACGACTGGGAGTCGATCTTCGGTGGCCGCGCGTGGACCCGGCTGCCGGACGGCGAGTGGTACCTCCATCTGTTCGCCCCGGAGCAGCCCGACCTGAACTGGGAGAACCCCGAGGTCCATGCGGAGTTCGAGTCGATCCTGAGGTTCTGGCTCGACCTGGGGGTCGACGGCTTCCGCGTCGACGTGGCGCACGGCATGGTCAAGGCGGAGGGCCTGCCCGACGTCGGCCACCCCGACCAGGTCCGGATGATCGGCGCCGACGTGGTTCCGTTCTTCGACCAGGACGGCGTTCACGAGATTCACCGGGCCTGGCGCAGGCTGCTCGACTCCTATCCCGGCGAGCGCATCGGCGTCGCCGAGGCCTGGGCGCCGTCTCCGCAGCGGCTTGCCGACTACGTCCGCCCCGACGAGCTGCACCAAGCCTTCAACTTCCACTTTCTCACCACCCCGTGGGACGCGGCCAGGTTCCGTGCGGTGATTCAGGAGTCGCTGGACACGGCCGGGCTGGTCGGCGCGCCCAGCACCTGGGTTCTGTCGAACCACGACGTCAAGCGGCACGTCACCCGCTACGGCGGCGGCGAGGCCGGCCTGCGCAGGTCACGCGCCGCGGCGCTGCTGACGCTCTCCCTGCCTGGCTCCGCCTACCTCTACCAGGGTGAGGAACTCGGTCTGCCCGAGGTCCTCGACCTGCCGGAGGAGTTCCTGCGCGACCCCCAGCGGCTGCGTGACCCCGACGACGGCAGGGACGGCTGCCGGGTGCCCATCCCGTGGGTCGACGCCGAGCCGCACTTCGGCTTCAGCCTGCCCGGTAGCGAGGAGCCCTGGCTGCCCATGCCGGCCTCGTGGGGCCCGCTCAGCGTCCGCTCGCAGCTGGCGGACCCGCTGTCCACGATCAGCCTGTACCGGCACGCGCTGCGCGTCAGGCGTGCGCTGCGGTCCTTCGACGACGCCCCGCTGCGGTGGCTTGACTCCCCTGAGGGGACGCTGGCCTTCAGCCGCGGCGAGAGGTTCGCCTGCACGCTCAACCTGACCGGGGAACCCGCCGAGCTGCCCCTCCCGGGACGTGTCCTGCTGGCCAGCGCGGAGCCGGTCGTTGAGGGTGGTGTGGCGCGGCTCGCCCCCGATTCCGCGGTCTGGTGGGAACGCGGCGACGCGTGAGAGCCGTACGGCGTCGCGTGCCGGTCGCCCGGAGGCGTGATACGTGCTCCCCGCCGGGCAATGGCACCCTCAACGCCGGTGAAAGAGTTGTAACGGTTCGCTGGGGGGTCGCTCCCTCGATGGCCCGGCGAGGACCTGGTGTGCCAGGATCTGCGCTGACCAGCTGATCGTCACACAGCGATGGAGCGTGCCCACATGGAGTCGACCCGGCGGTGGACCGTTCCCGTCCTGACGGCGTTCGCGGCGGGCGGGTTGCTCGTCGTGGTCCCCGGGGCCGCCGGAGCCGGGGAGGGCCGGGCCTACTACGTCGACTCCAGGGGCGGCGACGACTCGGCGCCGGGCACCTCGCCCGCGAAGGCATGGCGTTCCCTGGACAACGTCAACGCGGCCAGGCTGCGCCCGGGCGACGTCGTGCGCCTCAAGCGTGGCGGGAACTGGAACGGGTCTCTGACGCTCGCTGCCAGGGGAACCGCCGCCAAGCCCGTCGTGGTCGAGCCGTACGGCAAGGGCTCGACCCCGAGGATCAGCGGCGCCGAGGAGAGCTGCGTGGTGATCAGCGGCTCCTACCTCCGGGTCACCGGGCTGCGCGCGAGCGGCTGCCAGTGGGCCGGTTTCGAGGTGACCGGCGACCGCAACGAGCTGGACGGCGTCCTGGCCGATCGCAACGTCAGCGGCATCAACATCATCGGCGCCCACAACGTCGTCAAGAACAGCGTGCTGACCCGCAACGACCGCATGAGCGTCAACGACAGCGGGGGTGACAACGACTCCGGCGCCTTCGGCGTTCTGCTCAACGGGGACGACAACGTGATCACCGACAACGTGATCACCGGTAGTTACGCGGCGAGCCAGGACTACATCACCGATGGCGCGGCCGTCGAGGTGTTCAACGGCGACCGCAACCTTGTCACCAGGAACATCGCCCGCGACAACGAGACCTTCGTCGAGCTGGGGGCGGAGAAGGGGAAGACCGCGACGGGGAACGTGTTCGCCTACAACGTGGTGACCTCCTCTCGCAAGCGGGGTTCCTTCCTGGTCACCCGTGGCCCCGGTCACGTGGTCGGCCCGGTGATCGGCACGGTCGCCGTGCAGAACTCGGTCTACCTGCCCGCCCGCGACACCATCGGCTGGTCCTGTCACGACGGCTGCTCGCCCGGCATCCTCAGGCTGCGCAACAACGTCATCGTGGTCGGCGGCCAGATGGGATACGAGGACGGCAAGGGCGCGGACGAAGGCGGCAGCGTCTACCAGGGCAGGTCCCGCAAGTTCAAACTGGGCCCGAAATCCGTCGTGGCCGACCCCCGCTTCCGCAGTCACGACGACCTGCGCCTCGGCCCCGCCTCCCCGGCGCGCGGCCGGGGCCTGAAGCTCGACCCCTCCTGGTACGGCGGCGCTGCCCCGGCCCACGACCTGGCGGGGAACTCGCTGTCCGGGACCCCCGACGCGGGTGCCTACCAGAACTAAGCTTTTCGGACTTAAGGTCTTATCCTGGACATCTCCCCGGAACCTCCGTGAAACCTGTCTAGGACACCCTGTGTCCAGAGAGAGGTGGTCGACGATGATGTTGCGGCTAAGGGTGTCCTTCCCCGACAGGCCAGGGACCCTGGGGCAGGTGGCCCGGGTGCTCGGCACGCTGGGCGCCGACATTCTCCAGGTGACGGTGCTGGAACGAGAGGCGGGGCGGGCCGTGGACGACTTCACGGTCTCCTGGCCGGGCCCCTTCGACGCGGACGGCATCCGAGACCGTCTTTCCGCCGTGCCCGGCATCCGCGTCGAGGCCGTCTGGCCGACCAGGGAGATCCCCGGGGTCGCTCCCGACTACGACCTGCTGAAGCACGTGGCCTCCGACCCGGGGCGGGCCTTCGCCACCCTGGTCGACGCCATCCCCGACCTGGTGAGCGCCGAATGGGCGGTCGCCGTCTCCTCGGAGAGCGGTGAGCTGGTCCACCGGAGCTGGCAGGCCCCGCAGTCTCTCGACGAGGAGGGCGGCCTCTCCGGTGTCAAGACGGCCGACCTCACCTCCCTGCGCCCCTCGGCGCTCACCGCGGGCCGCCACCGGTTCATGAGTCTTCCCGTCCCCGGCGCGAGCCTCCACCTGGTTCTCGCCCGCACGGAGGGGCCGTCGTTTCACCGCGCGGAGCTTGACCGCGCGATCCGCGTCGTGGAGATCGTCTCCATCATCAGCCGCTGACCTCACGCACCCGCGGCACGCCCGGCGCGGCACGCCCGGCGCGGCGTGCCCAGTGGTGCGGGGTGCTCAGCGGCGCGGTGCCTTCAGCGGCGCGCCGGGTCGATGCGAGAGCCGTCGCCGGTGAAGAGCATCAGGCGGCTGGCGTCGACGCCGACCCGCGCGGGCTCGCCCGCCCGCCAGACGGGGCGCGCGCCGAGCCGGACGATGAGATCGGCCCTGCGGTGGGTGCCGCTCGCCTGCTCGTGCTCCTGCTCCTGCTCGGGCTCGGCGGACCGTCCGGGAAGCAGCCTGCGCAGGGCGGCCATGGCCCGGCCGCCGGGCGCGGAGGCGGCCAGCGAGCGGGCGTGGTGGCGGGGGTCGGGAGGCTCGGGGACGGCGACCGACTGGATGCCGCTTTCGACATAGGCGAGCCACTCGTGGCCGTGGTACTCCAGCGCCCTGACCCGGCCGAAGAAGGTGGGGCCCTCGAAGGTCTCGGGCACCGGGGCGAGGCAGTCCGGCCGCAGGCCGACGATGATCTGGTGGCCGACGTGCTGGGATATGACGTAGGCCCTGGGATCGGTCCAGGGAATCGTGATCTGGTGCGGGCCGAAGTCCAGCAGGATGAACTGGTTCTGCGGGGTCTTGACGGTGGCCGACAGCAGGTTGAGCTGCTGGGAGTTGAGGAAGGCCGCGGTGAAGGCGGTCGCTGGATCGTTGTAGACCTGACCCGGGGTGCCCAGGTCCTGGAGCACGCCGCGGTTCATGATGGCGATGCGGTCGGCCAGCGTCAGGGCCTCGACCTGGTCGTGGGTGACGTAGATGGTGGTCACGCCGAGGGAGCGGACCAGCGAGGAGATCTCCATGCGCATCTCGGTGCGCATGCCCGCGTCGAGGTTGGACAGCGGTTCGTCCATCAAGAACAGGGAGGGCTGGCGGACGATCGCCCTGCCCATCGCGACGCGCTGGCGCTGGCCGCCGGAGAGCGTTCCAGGTCGGCGTTCGAGGGTCTCGTCGATGTGCAGGGCCTTCGACAGCTCGGTCACCCTCTCCCGCACCAGGGCGGGGTCGGCCTTGGCGATCTCCAGGGGAAAGGCCATGTTGCCCCGCACGGTGCGGTGCGGATAGAGTGCGCCATTCTGGAAGACCATGGCGACGTCGCGGTCACGCGGAGCGAGATCGTTGGCCAGGGTTCCGCCGAGCCACAGATCCCCCGAGGTGACTTCCTCAAGACCCGCGATCATCCGCAGCAATGTGGACTTGCCGCATCCCGAGGGCCCGAGCAGGACAAGGAACTCCCCGTTTTCGGCGCGCAGGTTGATGCGGTCAACCGCGAGGTACCCGCCAGGGTAGACCTTTGTCACATTGTCGAGGACGACGGTACTCATGCGCGCTCGTTCCTCCCGGGCTCCGCTGCCCGGATCCAGCCGTGTGATTGATGAGGTAGTACATCGCGACACTTGCCTGCATGTCCATAGATGTCGTTAGAAATCGCACATCTCCAGGTCACTTCGTCGTCTCCGAGCGGCTGCCTTCACGATGACAGGGTTCAGGTGCTGATCGTGACAACGGGTTGCGGGTGTTACAGTTTGCGAAAAGTTTCGCGAACGACTTTCACGTCCCAGGGGCCGAATGCCGTCTGGCTTGCGCCCCGCTCGGTCGCATGGTGGGGTGCTTCTGGTGGACGGTGAACTCCCGCGGGTCCCTCGGTCCCGCCTCGACGGCAGTGTCAGGTTGTCCGACATCGCCACACAGGCGGGGGTGAGCGAGGCCACGGTCAGCCGGGTGCTGAACGGCAGGCCAGGAGTCTCGGCGGCGACCAGGCAGGCGGTCTTGGCGGCGCTGGACATGATGGGCTACGAACGTCCGCAGCGGTCGCGCCAGCGCAGCAACGGGCTCGTCGGGCTGGTGACCCCGGAGCTGGACAACCCGATTTTCCCCGCCTTCGCCCAGGCGATCGAGAAGGCGCTGACCCAGCACGGCTACACGCCGGTGCTGTGCACTCAGCTGCCGGGCGGCGCTCCTGAGGACGAGTTCACCGAGCTGCTGATGGACAGGGGAGCCAGCGGCATCGTCTTCGTTTCGGGGCTGCACGCGGACACCACGGCCGACGTGGAGCGTTACACCCGCCTGGTCGGCCGCGGGCTGCCGATCGTCCTGCTCGACGGGTACAGTGACCGGATCGACGCGCCGTTCATCTCGCCGGACGACAGGGCGGCGGCACGGCTGGCCGTACAGCACCTGGTCGACCTCGGGCACGAGCGGATCGGCCTGGCCCTCGGGCCGCGCCGGTTCGTGCCGGTGATCCGCAAGATCGAGGGGTACCGCCAGGCGATGGCGCAGCTGCTCGGCGCGACAGAGGTCGACGAGCTGATCTCGCACTCGCTGTTCTCCGTAGAGGGTGGTCAGGCGGCCGCGACCCGGCTGCTCGAGCGGGGGTGCACCGGGGTCGTCTGCGCCTCCGACCTGATGGCGCTGGGCGCGATCAGGGCATGCCGGGACCGGGGGTTCTCCGTGCCCGCCGACGTCTCGGTCGTGGGGTTCGACGACTCGCCGCTGATCGCCTTCACCGACCCGCCGCTGACCACCGTCCGCAAGCCCATCGGCGCGATGGCCTCGGCCGCCGTCGCGACCCTGATCGAGGAGATCAACGGCACTCGGAGCAGGCACGTCGAGCTAATCTTCCAGCCCGAGCTGGTCGTGCGCCGCTCGACCGGCTCTGGTCCGCTCGTGAACCGCTGAGGTGTGTTTGCCTGGGGCGTCGGGCTGGGCTGGGTTCGCGCTGGGGTTCGTGGGTTCGGACTGGGCTGGGTTCGGGGTGGGTGGTTTGCGCTGGGCTGGGTTCGGGGTGGGTGGTTTGCGCTGGGCTGGGTTCGGGGTGGGTGGGTTCGCGCTGGGCCGGGTTCGGGGTGGGTGGGTTCGCGCTGCGGGGGGCGGGTGGTCCGGCCGGCCGTCGTTGGTTGCGGTCTGGGTGGTTCAGGCCTTCGGCCTGGCGGGCGCGGTGGCGCG
>NZ_JBFBCE010000122.1:0-22461 GCF_040689595.1 Streptosporangium sp. NPDC051023
GCATGTCACCGCGCCGTTCCGCCACACCCGGGACCGGGGGCGCTGGACGGGGGCAGACCGATTGAGCCGGAAAGGGCTAATAGCCGTTCCGGTGGTCGGAGTGCCGTCAAGAAACGTGTCACCAGCCGCGAACCGCAACGTCTCTGCAGGTCAGGAAGATATCCCCGCATAGGGGCCTCGATTCACCGGACCCATCGCAGCTCCCCCGATGCAAGTCGCCGACCTGCGCCATCTCTTCAACTGACGGCTGGTGACACGTTCCTTACCAATACCCCGCGTCGTTCAGCGCCTCGGCGGTGCCCTTCAGATACACATGGGATGGTCGCCCAGTTCAGACGGGCGACCTCGACCAAGGGAGACCGCCTTGAAGGCACCCCGACGAGTACTCACCACCGGCCTGTGCGCCCTGGCGGTCAGCGGGACGACGCTGGCCGCCGCCCCCGCAACGCCGGCGGCGGCCGCGGGCAACGCCCCGTTGTTCAGGGCGAAGCTGATGGTCAACCACAGCGGCAAGTGCCTGGACGTCCCGGGCGCGAACCAGGCTGCCGGGCCCGTCCAGCAGTGGCATTGCTACGACGCTCCCGACAACCAGACGTGGAACTTTGTCGCTGCTTACAACAGCGACCTCGCGAACGGATTCCTCGCGGACAACCACTACACCATCCGCGCCCAACACAGCGGCAAGTGCCTGGAGGTCCAGGGCGGGGCCACTACCGACCAGGCGCCGGTCATCCAGCAGGCCTGCGACACCGCTTACCACACAACCCAACAGCAATGGCGGCTCGTCCAGCGGCCCAACGGTTACTTCAGCCTGGTCGCCCGCCACAGCGGCAAGTGCCTGACGGTCCCGCAAGGGAACCTCGCCGACGGGGTCCTCGTGGTCCAGCAGGATTGCTCCAACGACCTGCCCTACCAGGAGTGGAAGCTCCTCTGAGCCCACCTGTCATGACCGGACGCCGCGCGTGGGCGCAACCGTCCCGGCGTAGAACCGGCGACGGGCCCTCACGCGACGACCGATGGGTGCCGTCAAGAAACGTGTCACCAGCCGCAAACCGCAACGTCTCTGAGCACGACCGCCCTCACACAGGTCCTGGTCTCAGTCGGCGGCCGGGTGGACGAGCTGGCTGGGGTCGGTGTTCGCCCCGCAGAGCACCACTGCGACCTTCTCGCCGTTGCCGGGCCGGTAGCCGCGGCTGGGAGCGGCGGGCCGGGTCGGCAGGTCCCGGTCCGGAACGTGGGCCGACTCGGTCAGGGCGGCCAGCGCGGCCGCGGCGCCGTGTTCCACGGCCACCTTGCGGTGGTCCCACAGCGCCTGGCGGGTGCGGACGATCTCGCTGTCCGACACCAGCACCGAGTGCACGCCGTCCTGCTGAGCGGCGTGCAGGGCCATGGCGGAGGCGCGCCGAGCGCCGAGGGAGTCGGCGGTGATCGAGTCCACGGTGACGTCGACCAGGCGGCCGGCCTCGACGGCGGCGTTCAGCGCGCGACAGTTCTCCGGCTCGACGGCGACGACGCGCACGCCGTGGTGCTGGGCGGCGGTGGCGACGCCGGCGAACAGACCGCCGCCGCCCACCGCGACCACCACGGTGTCCAGGCCCGGGATCCGGGTCCGGATCTCCTCCAGCAGGGTGCCCGCGCCGGCGGCGATCAGCGGGTGATCGTAGGCGTGCGAGGCGAGGGCGCCGGTGGTGCTTGCGAAGTCCTCGCAGGCGGCCAGGGCCTCGGCGTACTCCGCGCCGACCAGGCGGACGTCCGCGCCGTATGAGCGGAGCTTGGCGACCTTCACCGCCGGGGCGGTGGTCGGCACGAACACCGTGGCGGGGATGCTCTGCTGCTGGGCGGCCCACGCGCAGGCCAGGCCCGCGTTGCCGCCCGACGCGATCGTCACCCCGACGTCGGGCAGGGTGCCCGCGTCACGGTGGGCCTGGATGAAGTTCTGGGCGCCGCGGGCCTTGAAGGAGCCGGTGTGCTGCATGTACTCCAGCGCCAGCCAGACCTCGCAGGGCTCAGGCTCGGGCTCGCGCTCGTCCAGGGGGTCGCGGTGGGCGGTGCGGATCGCCCCGGGGTCGAGCGGGGAGAGGGTGATGGGGCGGACGCGTCCGGCGATCCGGTCGGTGGCGGCCTTGATGTCGCCGTACGTGAGCTGGTGCACGGGTTGCTCCTGCTGAGAGATGGTCACGACCAGGTGATGAGCTGGCCGGTGGTGGTCAGGGCGAGGAAGAACATGAAGGCGATCCGCCGCCTGCCGGGGTTGGGTTCGACGGCGTGGAAGTTGGCTGGGTTGAACAGTAGTGCGTCGCCGAGTTCCGGCCGCAGGCGGACCTGAAGGACCGAAGATTCATGAGGCGTTGCCGGTGGGCCGCCTGGTGGCAGGGTGATCGAGGACCGGTGGGTGTTGATCGTGTCGCCGAACTCAGTCCCAGCGGATCGCGCGAGTCAGCGAGCCTCCGAGCGCCGGCCAGCCGGGCGGGTCGTCCAGGCGATACGGACGGATACTGCCGACCAGCCCTATTAGCCCTTTCCGGCTTACTTGGTCTGCCTCCTAGACGACCGGGCGGTAGGCGCGGCCGGCCGCCTCGATGTGCGCCTTGGCGGCGTGCCGGGCCGCCTTCGCGTCTCCCGCGCGGATTCCGGCGACGATGGCGCGGTGCTGGTCGGTGATCGCAGCGGCCCAGTGCGGGTCGTCCAGGTTCGCCACGGTGGTGACCGCGATCCGGTCCCACACGCGGTGCAGGGTGTCTTCGAGAAAAGGGTTGCCCGCCGCCGCTCCGATGGCCCGGTGCAGGGCCAGGTTCGCCTGCGCGGAGGCACGGGGGTCCTGCGCCTTGACCGCGACCTCGACCCGGTCGACGGCCCGGTCAAGCGCGTCGACCTCGGCCGGGGCGAGCTGGCCCTGCGCCTGCCGCGTCGCGGCCAGCTCCGCGGCCAGTGCCTCGAGGTCGGCGCGCAGCACGAACAGGTGCTTCGCCTCTTTCGGTGTCAGCGCGGCGACGGCGACTCCCCGCGCGGCCTGGACGACCAGCCCTTCGGCCAGCAGCCTTCCGATCGCCTCACGCACCGGCGTCCGGCTGACCCCCAGGTCCGCGGCCAGGGCCGTCTCGGTCAGCCGCTGGCCTGGAGCGTATTCGCCATCTGAGAACCGGTGGCGCAGCGCCACGTACACTGCGTGGGCGCTGCCGGGCTGGGAGTCGGAAGAGATGGCCATATGCCCAGTATACTCTGCATACAGTCGGCCGGAAATGATCGCGGAGACATCGGCGAAGCGGATCCGGCGGGCCGGGACCGGCACCGGGCAGGCGTCCGGAGTGACGCCCGAGCCCCCCATGGAGCCCCGAAACCGACAGGGGAACACGGCCGCACCTACCGGCGCGCCCACCCTAAGCATCCATGCCGGGAACGACACCGGCCCACACCGGGAACGACGCCGACGCCCCACGATCAGGACATCGCAAAGAGCCGTCTCGCGACCGATGCCCGAGGCAGGAGCTGCGGCCTTCTCGAATTCAGGGTATTGACATGCATTGCATGCAATGCATACTTATGACATTAAGGTCTGTGAGCAAGAGACCCAGACCAGTGAGTGAGAGAAGGGGAACCATGTTGGACCCCACCACAGTGTGACGACGCTCGCGGTCCGCCGAGCTTTCGTGTCCGAGGACCCGCGTCGCCTCAACTCAACACCGTGAAGAGCGCCCTGTCGCCGATCGTCGGCCCGGTCTCCGCACCGTGCCCCGCCACGTTCGGGCCCGTGAAACGGATTCCCGCCGCCGTCATGCCGCCAACCGGTCCTGCCGGTGGCCGAAACGGAGTGGTTCCCGCCCGGCGTGCCGCCCAAGCGCCTTCACCCGCTCGTCGTCAATCTCAATCTCGCCTGTCCATCGCACTCCTCGTGAGGTAACCATGCGCCAACGAAACGACCTGCTCATCGCGGGCACGTACCTGATCTCGATGGATCCCGCCATCGCGGACATCCCACGCGCCGACATCCTCGTCCGCGCCGGTCAGATCGTCGACGTCGGCCCACACGTCCCCGGCCGCGAGATCGGCGAGGCGCAGGTCATCGACGCGGCCGGAACGATGACCCTTCCCGGATTCGTCGACACGCACTGGCACCTGTGGAACTCACTCCTGCGCGGCACGGTCGGCGACCGGCCGGGAGCGGACTACTTCACGGTCAAACGCGCGCTCGCGCGCCACTTCAAGCTGGGGGACTTCTACTGGGCGGCCCGCCTCGGGCTGGCCGAGGCGGCCAGCGGCGGCATCACCACGGTGCACAACTTCGACCACAACGTCCGCGGGCCCCAGGACGCCGACGCCAACATCCAGGCCCATCTGGACTCTGGCCTGCGCGGACGGTTCTCCTACGGCCCTCCCGACTCGGCCTCGCCGGAAAGCACGAACGACCTCGACGACCTGGTGAGGCTACGGGCGCGCTGGCCCAGTGACCATCTCGACGGCCGGCTGGACTTCGGTGTCGCCCTGCGCGGGCCGTACCGGACGCCTCCCGAGGTGTACGAGCGCGAGTGGAAGACGGCACGCTCCCTCGGGCTCCCGATCACCATGCACTGCGACCGGTGCCTGCGCGAGGAGGACTGCCGGTCCTGCGGGCTGACCCGCCTCGAAGAGCTCGGCCTGCTGGGCGAGGACGTGCAGGTCATCCATGCCGTGCACGCCAGTGAGCAGGACATCGAGGCACTGGCCCGCACCCGGACCCGGGTGTCGCTCAGCCCGATGACGGAGATGAGGACGATGGGGTTCCCGTTGCTCACCGAACTCCTCGAGGCCGGTGTCCAGGTGTCGCTCTCCCTGGACACACTCGCCATGCCGACCAGTGCCGACATCCTCGGGCACCTGCGCACGATCGTCTCCGTCGAAACCGCCCGCACCGGCTCCGGCACGGTCACCCCGCGCAGGCTGCTCCAGCTGGCGACGATCGACGGCGCCAAAGACCTCGGACTCCAGGACGTCGTCGGCTCGGTCACCCCCGGCAAGCGCGCGGACCTCGTGATCCTGCGCGCCTCCGACATCAACCTGGTCCCCGCCGGCGACCCGGCCGAGGCACTGGTCTACACGGGCCAGATCGACAACATCGACACCGTCATCGCCGACGGCCGGATTCTCAAGCGGCACGGACGGCTCGAGTTCGACGAGGACGACAAAGACCCCGTCGCCATGGCCGTGGCGTGCCGCGACGCGCTGCTGCGCAGAGCGGCGGCGGCAGGCGACTGGCACTGACCGGCCACGACACCGACACCCCGTTCCAGACCTCTCGACGACCACTGTTGATCTCCTCCCCTCCCCGAGGGGAGGAGATTCCCGCGGTCGCCCGCAGGGTTTCCTGTTCCACCGCCGCCCGCCCGCCCGCCCGCCCGAAAAGGATCTTCCGTGGGGGTCTTACACCGGCTCCGCAGGCGTTTCACCTCTCCGCCGGCCCGGCGGCAAGGGTGAAGCCGATCGTGCGGGTGACGGCTTGGTCATCGCCACCACCGAACACATTAACGAAACCTGCGGCGTCGTGCCGCGTTCCCTCCCAGCCCTGAACAACCGGGTCTCCACACTTAAGGAGTTTCGATGAGCGCCGCCCCCATCCCCCAAACCCTGGCTCCACCGAGGGCGGCTTTAGCCCCCAGAACCGCGGTGGCGATGTTCGGCCTGCTGCTGCTGGCCTACGCCGTCAACGCCATGGACCGCATGGTCTTCCCGGTACTGCTCGTCGAAGTGCGCGGTGAGTACGGCTTCAGCCTCGAGGCGGCCGGACTGCAGGCCACCGTGTTCGCCCTGGGAATGGGACTGGCGGGCCTGCCCTCCGGGTGGCTCCAGCGGACGCTCGGGCGCAAGTGGACGATCGTCGCGGGCACCGTGGTGTTCTCCCTCGCCACCGCCCTGACCACCGTCTCGACCGGGTTCACGGACATGCTGCTGTGGCGCGTGCTGTCCGGAGCCGGTGAGGCGTTCCAGCTCGCGGCGCTCATCACCGTGGCCTCGAGCGCGTTCCCTGCCCGGCGCGGCATGGCGATCGGCAGCGTCAACACGGCCTTCGCCGTCGGATCGATCATCGGCCCGGCGCTGGGCAGCGGCCTGCTCGAGGGGTACGGCACCTGGCGAGCACCGATGATCGCATACGGCACCATCGGCGTCGCCCTCGCGATCGCCATCGCGGTGCTGGTCTCGCCGCGGCTCACCGAGCTCGACTCGTCGGCGGGCTCGACCTCGCACACCGGCGGCGCGGGCACGCTCCTCGCCCACAACCCCCTCGTGCTCGCCGTCATCACCGCGCTCTTCGGCCTCACCGACTTCGCCTTCATCGGCCTGTACGCCAGTTACCTGCGCGAGCAACTGCACTTCACTCCGAGCGCGGCCGGATTCGTCGTCGGGCTGTCCGGGCTGGCGGCCTTCGCCTCCCCGCTCGGCGGCCACCTGGTCGACCGGATGAGCCCCCGGCTCCTGCTCACGACGCTCAACCTCGGTGTCGCGGTGTGCGGATGCGCCCTGTTCCTCGGACCCGGCTCGATGACCTCTCAGGCAACCTTCTCGTTCCTGTTCGGGCTCTTCGCGAGCAGCGGCGTCTACGTGGCCGCGGCCGGCTATCTCGTCAAGTCCGTCAGCAGCGAGAACGTGAGCCGGGCGGCCGGCCTGTTCGTCACCTGCATCTACGTCGCGGCGGGCCTCGCCGGACTCCTGTTCAGCACCCTGATCACCGCCACCGGCTGGACCACGGCGGCCCTGGTGCAGATCGTCGGCTTCTCGGTACTCGGCGCCGCGCTGGCCCTCACCCTGCGCCCGCACCTGTTCAGCAGTGCCGACGCCTCCAACACCTCTCGGGATCTCTGACTCATGACCACACCTCTGCTCTGGCCCGTCGCCCAGAACGTCCTCCCCGTCAGCGGAAGGCCCGAGTCCTTCCCCGTCCGCCGCGTCTACTGCGTCGGGCGCAACTACCTCGACCACATCCGGGAGATGCAGGAGGGCAGCGAACGCGACGACCCGTTCTTCTTCCAGAAGCCGGCGGACGCCGTCGTCCCCGACGGCTCCGCCATCCCCTACCCGCCCCAGACCGACGACCTCCAGTTCGAGGGCGAACTGGTCGTCGCCATCGGCGCGGCCGGGTCAGGCATCAGTCCGCAGGACGCGCCGGGACACATCTTCGGTCTCGCCGCCGGTATCGAC
Organism: Streptosporangium sp. NPDC051023; assembly: GCF_040689595.1. Taxonomy (NCBI): domain Bacteria; kingdom Bacillati; phylum Actinomycetota; class Actinomycetes; order Streptosporangiales; family Streptosporangiaceae; genus Streptosporangium; species Streptosporangium sp. NPDC051023. The sequence continues at coordinate 7,168 of NZ_JBFBCE010000122.1, forward strand.
CTGACCCGGCGCGATCGGCAGCGTGACTGCCGTGACATGGCCCGCCCCTGGGAAGCGGGCAAGTCCTTCGACCACTCGGCGCCCTGCGGCCTCATCCTCCCCGTCGAGGAGGCCCCCTCGACCCTGGACGGGGAACTGCGGCTGAGTGTCAACGGCCGCCAGCACCAGCACACGAGCCTGAAGCTGATGATCTGGAACGTTCCGGAGATCATCAGCCACCTGTCCCACTCCTACCGGCTGATGCCCGGCGACCTGATCTACACCGGAACCCCGGCCGGGGTCGCCGCCGTACACCCCGGCGACCGGATTCGCGTCGAGATCACCGGCCTGCCTGCCCTGACCGTGACCATCAGCGAAGGAGACGCCCGTGCGTCCCAGTGAACGGCTCCCCTACGACCCCATCGAAGGCCGTGCCAGGCTCACCCTGCCCGACGGCAAGCGCATGGTGGTATGGGTCATCGTCAACGTGGAGACCTGGTCCGACACCGATCCCATGCCCCGCACCGTCCTCACTCCCCCCGCCGGGGGCATCCCCGCCCCGGACGTCCCCAACTGGGCCTGGCACGAGTACGGCAACCGCGTCGGCTTCTGGCGCATGCTCCAGTCGCTGGACCGCCAGGAGGTGCGAGCCGCACTGGCGATCAACGGCCAGGCCGTCGAGCACTACCCGCAGATCGCGCGGGCGGCGCAGGAGCGCGGGTGGGAGTTCATCGGCCACGGGTTCACCCAGAGGAACATGCAGAAGGTCGAGGACGAGCGGGCCGACATCAAGGCGACCACCGCGGCGATCGAGTCCGCGATCGGCGTCCGGCCTCGGGGCTGGCTGGGCCCCGGACTGACCGAGACCTGGGAGACACCGGACATCCTCGTCGAAGAGGGATACGAGTACGTGTGCGACTGGGTCCTCGACGACCAGCCCGTTGAGCTGGCCACCCGGACGTCGCCCATCGTGAACATTCCCTACACCCAAGAGTGCAACGACGTCGCGATGATGCTGATCCAGCACCATCCGGCCCGCGAGTACTTCCAGCGGGCGGTCGACCAGTTCGACCAGCTCTACCGGGACTCCGCCGACTCCGCCCGGGTCATGGCCCTGGTCGTCCACCCCTACATCATGGGCGCGCCACACCGGCTGAGGTACTTCGAGCAGGCCCTGCAGCACATCCGCGCCCACCGGGACGTCGAGTTCTGGACCGGTGAGCAGATCCTCGACTGGTACCGCCAGGCCCGCCCCGCGTCACCGCCGTCTCTGGAGCAGGCCTCCCTGTCCGCCCGCTAGTCCGGCGCCCACACGCCCGGCAGGGCGGATGACGGCGTGACACGGCGAGCTTACGGATCCCCGCCTGTCCGTAAGCTCGCCTTCGCGTGTCCGTAGGGCGTCCGCGGACGTGCCCGAGCGGCGTGAGGGCCGTCGAGACGAAGGAAGCCTGAAGCGCGGCCGAGACGGGCAGGCCCCTTGACCGCAGGAACCCGGGAGAAGGTCTCGGGTGGCGGCGTCGATCGCCGTTCTGGCTCGTTCCCGCCTCGCGTGGCCGCCGGGCAGAAGACGATGTCGCCACCATCCCGGCCTTCACGGCGCCAGGACCTATCCAGTGGATACATCTTGGTGCAATCGCACCGCCGACGGTCCCCGACTTCATGTTCCCGCACGAAGCACTCCCAGGTGACGTGATGGAGGGTTGCCAAAACATCGATGTGAAATCTCCGGAGGCCTGTGAATGGGACTCGCCGTCGGATCCGGCATGAGCGTCGTCAACGTCGGCGGTCAGATCGCCGGCGTCCTCGCCCCGTCCTCATGGGCTTCCTGGTCGACACGTTCTCCTACACCGCTGCTTTCGGCCTGCTCATCGCCACCACCGTCCTCGGCGCGCTGATCGCGTTGATCGTGCCCCAGCGCCCTGAGCAGTTCAGCCTCAGAACGAAGGAGCTCGCGTGACGACATACGATCTGGTCCTCGCCCGCGGCCGGGTCATCGATCCCGAGACCGGTCTGGACGCCGTACGCGACGTCGGCGTCAACGGCGGGGTCATCCAGGCCGTCTCCAACCAGCCGCTCGACGGCGTCACCACCGTCAACGCGACCGGCCTGGTCGTCAGTCCGGGCTTCATCGACCTGCACAGCCACAGCATGGACGTCGCCGGCCACCGTCTGCAGGCGCTCGACGGCGTCACCACCGTCCTGGAACTCGAGGCCGGCGCCTACCCCGTCGCCGCCGCCTACCGCAGGGCCGAGATCGAGGGCAGGCCTCTCAACTACGGCTTCGCCACCTCCTGGGCTGTGGCCCGGATGGCCGTCCTCCTCGGCCTCGAAACCAGCGGCGACCTGAGAAATGACTTCCTCGCCAACATCGGCCGCGAGGAATGGCAGCGCGCCGCTCCACGAAATGTCGTCGACCGCATCGTCGGCATGCTGGAGCGCGACCTCGGGGACGGCGCGCTCGGCATCGGCGTCCTCGTCGGCTACGCGCCCCGCGTCGATCCCTCCGAATACCTCGCCGTGGCCGCCCTCGCCGCCCGCGTCGGGCTTCCCACCTATACCCACGCCCGCGAACTTGTCGAGATGGACCCCACCACTCCCGTCGACGGCGCCGAGGAGGTCGTCCGCGCCGCCGCCGAGACCGGCGCGCACATGCACTACTGCCACGTCAACAGCACCTCCATCCGCCATGTCGACCGCGTGCTCGGCCTGGTGGAGAAGGTTCGCGCCGAAGGATCGCGCGTCACCACCGAGGCCTACCCCTACGGCGCGGGCATGACCGGCGTCGGCGCGGCCTTCCTCGCCCCGGAACTCCTCCACCGGCGCGGGCTGACCCCGCACTCCATCGGCCTGCTCGGCGCTGAGGGGCGTATCCCCGATGCCGACACCCTGCGTCGGGTCCGCGAGAGTGAACCCGGCTCGACGGCTTTCGTCCACCTGCTCGACGAGGATGACCCCGCCCAGTTCGGCTACATCCAGCGGGCCCTCACCTTCACCGACGCCGCTGTCGCCACCGACGCCGTACCCCTCCTGTGGCGCTCGGGGGCGCCTGATCCGTTCTCTTGGCCGCTCGGGCCCGACGTCGTCACCCATCCCCGTACGGCCGGCACCTACGGCCGGACACTGCGCAGGCTCGTCCGGCAGAACGGCGTCCTGTCGCTGCCCGAGGCTGTGCGCCGGTGCACGCTCATCCCCGCCGACGTGGTGGGCTCGGGTGTCCCGGCGATGCGGCGCAAGGGCCGTGTTCAGGCGGGCTGCGACGCCGATCTGACCGTCTTCGACCCCGAGACTGTCAGCGACCATGCCACCTACACCGAGACGGTCAGGCATTCCTCCGGTTTCGTCCACGTCCTTGTCGGCGGCCAGTTCGTGGTCCGCGACGAGCGTCTGTTGCCGACCGCCCTGCCCGGGCGTGCTGTCAGAGCCTGATGCCTGGTCCGGGCCGTCTGGTCGACGGCCCCGACCGCCGTTTCGGGGCCGGAGCCGAACGCCGCCGGCTGAGGCGCCGATACCGGGCCCGGCTGAAAGCCGCCGGGCTTGGCCGCTCCCGCGCTGGGCCGATACCCGCTGGCCTGATGCGGGCCGTACGTGGCACGGTAGGACGATGTCCAACCTCACCAGGCTGCCCCGTTCCGTCGCCGAGGCCGTCGCTGCCGAGCGCGACGGCGCGCGGCTGCGTCATCTGTTCTTCTGGGGCCATCAGCCGCCGCGCGACGGCGGTGTCGGCGCGGGATGCCTCAGCCAATGGTGGGAGGCCGCCTTCACCGACGAAGGGCACGTCTTCCTGTCGGCCGAGCACTACATGATGGCGCACAAGGCGTGGCTGTTCGGCGACGACGAGACCGCGGGCCGCGTTCTCGCCGCCGGGCATCCCGGTGAGGCCAAGAAACTCGGCCGCGAAGTCCGCGGCTTCGACGAGGCCGTCTGGAACGAGCACCGCTACGAGATCGTGGTGCGCGGCAACATCGCCAAGTTCGGCGGACATCCCGAGCTGGGGAGTTTTCTGCTCGGTACGCGTGACCGGGTCCTCGTCGAGGCCAGCCCCGTCGACCGGATCTGGGGCATCGGCCTCACCGCGGACGACGAACGAGCCGCCTCCCCCAGCATGTGGCGGGGCTTGAACCTGCTCGGCTTCGCCCTCATGGACGCTCGCGACGCCCTGCACGCCCTCACCTGACCGCCGTCCGGCGCTCGGCTCAGGGCGGCTCAGGTCAGTTCAGCTCGCGACAAGGCGACTCGGTCGCCATGTCGCGGAGCTGGTCGGCGAACGCGAGCGCCTGCTCCGCCGTCATGCGGGGCTCGGGGCCGATGTAGAAAACCACGATGTCACCGTTCGGCGACATCGTGGCGGCGAACGGAAGCGGAGGGGAGATAACCATGATGTCTGGCATTCTTACCTGCCCCACCGACAATTCGCACATGGTTTACGCCCACGGGTGCGGCATTCCCCCGGGACGGCCGCCCCGTAGGGTGTCGTGGGCAGCGCTATCTCTTGCTCCGGAGCTTCGATGAACGCGAACGCGCGGGCGAACGGTTCACCCCAGGCATGGCAGGAGGTACGCCACTACCTGAACGGGCACCGGCACGAGCTGACGCGCGTCGCGGAGCGGCTCCATCCCGGCTACGAGCGCGTCGGGGCCACGTCCCTGCTGACCCGCGCCGAGTGGCGGCTGACCGATCCGCTCCCACTCGACCGCGTTGCCCTGACGTGGCACGACCACGCTCCCGCCCCCGCCGTGACCGGCGGTGAGCCGCAGGCGCGCTCGGCCCTTCCCGAGGGCAGCGCCACCTACGCGCAGGCCATGGCGGAACACGGCAGGCCCAGGCTGTTCGAGAACCGCGTGTGCTATCGACTGCTCGGCGTGGAGTGGCCGGGGCTGAGGTTCGGGCGGGGCTCTTACTTCGACGCGGTCGACGTCGGGGAGGCCGCGGCTCACGAACTGGCACGGGCCCGCCTGCGGGGAGAGGGAGAGGAGGGACTCCCGCTCAGAACCCTCGTGGGAGACCCGACCGACCTGGGCAGGCGACCCGCGCTGCCCGCCGTTTCCATGCTGACCCTGCGGCGCGACGGCCGTACGGGCGAGATGACGTTCGTCCTGCACTGGCGCGACCCCGCGCTGGTCGCCCACGCGGGCGGCCTCAACCAGGTGATGCCGGTCGGCGTCTTCCAGCCCGCCCGCGAGGGGGCGGCGGCCGAGGCCGAGGACTTCGACCTGTGGAAGTGCGTCGTGCGGGAGTACAGCGAGGAGTTTCTCGGCCACTCCGAGCTGTACGGCGAGGCGTTCGCCTACGACTCCTGGCCCTTCTACCTGCGGATGGAGCAGGCCCGCGCCGAGGGCCTGGTCCGGCCTTTCGTCCTCGGGCTCGGAGTCGACCCGCTGACGTTCGCCACGGACGTCCTGGCCGTGACCGTTTTCGAGGCGGAGGCGTTCGACGCGATCCTGGGAGACCTCGTCGAGGAGAACGAGGAGGGGCGGGTCGTCGGGATGACCGGCATCCCCTTCTGCGCCGACCAGGTGACCCGGTACGTGCACGAGGAGCCGATGCAGGCGGCGGGCGCGGCCGTACTCGAACTCGCCTGGAAACACCGGCACGCCTTCGCGCCGTAGCGAGAACCATCGGCACGTCCTCCGCCCCATGGCGAGAGCCGTCGTGTCACAGCGGCCGTAGCGATCGTCCGGGAGGACGAACGGCCCCCGACCGGCCGAAGCCTCTGTCCTCTCAGCACATCCTGATCACAATGTGCCCGCGCGGAAACCGCAGGCCGATGGGGCATCCGGCCCGTCCCTACGATCATGTTTCATGATGATCCGCGCATTGGCGACCACCGCCGGAGCCCTCACCCTGCTGCTCTCCGGAACGACCGCCGCATCCGCCTACCCCATCACCGGCTCCCCCGAGCTGACCCAGAATCCCCTCTACAAACTGGGCAGTTTGCCCACCGTCTCCTGCAAGGCGACCAAGGGCACCACCAAGTCCTCGACGGCGAAGTACCTGAACAAGATCGTCAGCTGCCTGAACACCGCCTGGGGCAAGACCAAGAAGGACTTCGTCCCGGCCGAACTGACGATCAAGGACACCTACGAGCAGGGCCTCTGCCACACCGGCCTGGACGTCTCCGGATCCTTCGCCACAAGCTGCGACCGCACCGTGCAAGTGCAGCTCCGCTCCGACTGGATCAAGGCCAGGTCCGACCTGGCCATCCTCGTCGAGCTCACCCGGGCGTACGGCGAGTTCGTCCAGGCCCAGACAGGCATCAGCGAGGCCTGGTGGGCGTTGCGCTACGACGGGGAGCAGGCCGAGATGGACGAGCAGACACACCGCTTCTACCTGCAGGCCGACTGCCTGGCGGGGGTGTCCATCAAGAGCCTGGGCCGCTCGGCCAAGAACTGGAAGCCCCTCCTCGACGCCGAGACGCCCGGTGAATACGACAGGTTCAACTGGTACGGCAAGCCCGCCAACCGCCTCAGCTGGTTCACGGCGGGCTACGGGTCGGCGAAGCCGGGCGCCTGCAACACCTGGAAGGCCTCCTCCCCCAAGGTCGCCTGATCGGGCAGACAGCACCGGGCCGGTCCGGCGACCGGTGAATGATCCCGCCCCCGCTGCGTCACACGACGGCGACCGCGTCTATCTCAACGAGGACCCCGGGGCCCAGGCCGGCCACGACGTGGACCGTGATGGCCGGCGGCGGGTCGGCTCGGTTCCACACCTGCTGGAAGGCGGCCACACCCTCGTCGAACGTGTGGCCCTCCACCACGGCGATGCGCCAGTGCACGATGTTCGCCAGGCTCGCTCCCTCGCTCTCCAAGATGGTCGCGAGGTTGCGGAACACCTGCCTGGACTGCTCCCCGACCGTGGGACCGACGACCTTACCGTCGGCGTCGACGCCGTTCTGCCCGCCGATATAGATCGTCTTCGCTGGCTGTTCGACCACGACGGCCTGACTGAAGGCCGGGCTGCGATGGAGCCCCTCGGGGTTGATGTGCCGTACACCCATGTGCTGCCCCCCTGACGATGACACCAGTAATAATGGTTTCGTACGGCACCAGTTATAGTGGTTTCATGAGAGCGAACGCAACCGGACGGGTGTTGCACGATCCCAAGGGAGGGTCGTTCTGGTTCGATGCGGGCGCCGTCTGCCTGGACTTCGCCCACACGGGCGGCGAGGGCAGGTACGCGGTGTTCGAGACCCTCCACGAGCCTGCCGACCTCGGTGAATGGCTGGCCCAGCCGCCGCTGGTCACGGTCATGACGGTCCCCGTGACGGCCGGCGAGCTGACCGCGGCCAAAGCTCTCCGCCAGGCGATCTGGGAGGCGGCGCATGCCCGGGCGGCGCGGCGCTCGCTCCCTGCCGAGGCGGTGGCGACCATCAACCGGGCCGCGGCCACGGCGCCGCTGGTCCCCGAGCTCGCCGTCGACGGCACGACCACGGGATGGGCGACGCCGGTGCGGGCAACGCAGGCACTGTCGACGCTGGCGCGGGAGATGATCGAGCTGCTGTCCGGGCCGCTCTCCGGGCGCATCCGCGAGTGCGCGAGCGACGACTGCCCGCTGGTGTTCGTCGACTCCTCCCGTCCCGGCGCCCGGCGCTGGTGCTCGATGGAGCGCTGCGGCAACCGCCACAAGCTCCGGGCCCTCCGCGCCCGGCGGGCCACGGATTCGTGAAGTGACCTCAAGCGAGCCACACGCGGGTGCCGGCGACCCGCGAGGGTGGCTCTTTCAGGCCGATCCGGCTCGGCGACGCCGATAGGAGAGTCGAGGGCGGCCAGGAGCGGCGCCCAGGCCATCAGACGTCGATCTGCCGGGTGAGGCCCTGAGCGGTGGTGCCGACCCTGGCGTAGCCGTTCACCCGCTTGACAGCTGACACCGTGACGGGGATTACGAGCGGGGGCGCCCAGCGGCGACGCCTTCATCAGCCGGGGTCGAGGCATCGTGCCGAAACATGGATTCGAGCACGGCCTCAGTTTTCCATCGGCGACGAGCGGCCAGAAAAGTTACCGGCTCCCGGCCACGGAGCGTTTTCTGGCACACACCAGACGACATCCGAGGCCCCGTCTCCGGAAAAGACGCACCCAACAAACTTCACCCGCGGCCTGGTACCCGCCCTGGCATCACGCGACCCGCATGAAACGAAACGGACTGGGATCCCCAGGTTACGAGGGGCAGGGCGGCTGGAACCCGCACCTGCAGCCCGGGAACCATGAGACATCCACCCAACCCGCAACCAACCATGCTCCCTACCTGCACAATCGAGATTTTCAACGCGCCGCGGATAGCACAGAAACGACCTACTGCCAACTCACGCTCGAGCTCCATGCAAAATAAATAACCCCGACGTTTGACGAATATCCAGAGTTATCATTTCGTTTGCTAAAGTCTCCCTTAAATTGATCCATCAAATGCGCCACTGTTCGACCACGTTCACCGTCGGTGCTTCATCGATAACACGGGGTTCGGCGCACGGAAACACGAGGAGCCGATCCTTGCTGCAGGCCTGGCACGAATTACCCTCACAGAGGGGGCTCGCCGACGAGCAACCAGAGGCGAGATGCGCACAACGGATCGTCGTCGGCCGCGCGGGCGAACTCCCGGCGTGGCTGCTCGATGGCATGTTCCGCCTACGGCACGAGGTGTTCCACGAACGCCTCCGCTGGGACGTTGAAAGTCTTCACGGAATGGAGCGGGATTCCTACGACAACTGCGATCCGGTCTATGTGGTCAGCCATGCGGAGGACTGCCGGAAGGTCACGGGGTGTTGCCGACTCCTGCCGACCGACGGCCCTTACATGATCCCCGACGTCTTCTCCGAGATGTTGCGCGGCGCCCTCGCTCCTCGCGATCCCCGCATCTGGGAGCTCAGCCGCCTGGCCACCGGCCAGGCCTGGTCTCGCACCATGACAGCGGGTTTCGGCCCGCTTGCCCACGCACTGCTCTGGAACGCGTTTCACTGGGTCGATCGGCACGGCGACACGGTGGTCGCGGTTTCCAGCGTGGCAGTGGAACAAAGGGTGCATGCCATGGGCGTTCCCACCCGGCGCTTCGGTGACGGCAAAGCGACGCGCCTCGGCCAAATTCCATGTTCCGCCTATGCCGTACCGACCAAGGCTTTCCTTGAGAACGCCTCCCCCGCACCGGTGGCGGAGCTTCACTGCCAGGACGGACCCGAACCCCACCCGTCCCCTCAAGCACAGTTCGGCGACGCGGCGACCGGACCGTAAGCGAGGCCCCGGAGCATCCACTTTGATCCCCTCTACGTCATTCGACGGCAAGAACAACAGACGACAAGCAACTGCGGCACGCGTTGAAGCGCTGGGCGTTCAACACCAGACAGCGTGACGAGTCAGATGACGACACGACCAACACATTTGGGACAAGGCCCCGGCACCTCTGCTGAGCGAGGCTGAGTACGCCTCCCCGCTGGGCAAGCGTGTCTATGACCTGCGGCACGCCTGTGTTTCGTGCCGGGCCCGTCTCTTTCGCCTCCGCCATGCCGTTCACACACCCGGTACAGGACCCGGTGCAGGACCCGGTACGGGGGCCAGTCGCCGCCGTTCCTGAGTCTTGGTGATCGTCATGACGACCAGTACGGCCAGCACGGCGCAGATCAGGGTCGGGACGGCGAACCAGATCTCCGTCCTGACCATCAGCAGCTCGGACTCCAGATCCTCGCCCCTGGCCCCCACCCGGTAGAAGAGGCTGGAGACCCAGATGGCGACCAGCCATGACAGCCACCACCCGCGCACCAGCGGGGAGCGGGGGGCATTCCGCAACGCGTCAGGGTGCAGCGGATTCAGCGGCGGGTTCTGCAGGGCCGAGGTGACCCAGATGTCATCGACGATCTGCTTGGGAACCCACAGGTTCACGATCGGGATGATCCAGGCGAAGACCACCAGACCGGTGCTCCTGCGGTGCTCGATCGGGGTGATCGCCTCGGCGTTCCGCCGCGCCCGGTACAGCCAGATCACGAACACGATCCCGGTGAGGACGAAGGCGGTCATCTGCGCCACTCCGGACAACGCGTACCAGGAGTCGTTGGCCTCGGCCGCGCTCATGTCAATCGATTCCGGGTCGTCGATGACGGCGGAGACCAGGGACTGGCGTTCGAAGGCGACCACCAGCGAGAGCAGGTCGACCAGCGTGTGGGCGCCCAGCATGACCATGACCGCGACCGCCAGGCCGCGGATCGGCCGGATGGGCCTGGGAGGACTGGGAGGAGGGGAAACGGGGGGATGCATTCATTGTCCCTTGCATGATCACGCCATTGGACGGACAGTATTTCGACACCTCACCCCCATCGCCAAGGGAATATCACCCGCCTTCGTCAACCAGACACCAGAAATCCCGTTTTTACCTTACAAAATGACTTTAATAACTCCTAACAGAATGATCTCTGTTGTGCTTTGGTCTCTCGCTGTAACGACAGCGGGAGGAGTAACGGGTGGCGAAGCCGAAGCCGTGGGAGGTCAGCGACGAGCTGTGGGCGGTCATCGGGCCCTTGCTGCCGAAACATCAGCGCCGGGCCCGCCGGCCAGGGCGTAAGCGGCTGGACGACCGCCTCGCGCTGCGGGGCACTCTCCAGGCCGCCCACGCGGCACCACTCGCGGCCCCGCTCCCCGTCACCCGGCCATCAAAACAACCAGCCAGGCGGCCTGACACCCACCCTCGGGGCAAAAGCGAAGCTTAGGCCGCCGATACGGAGACCCCGGTCAGAAGGCGGAGATGGTGGCCGGGGCGCGTTCGGCGCGGCTGAGTGCCCGGAGGACGTCGGTTGGGCCGTGGCGGCGCACGGCCAGGCGTGCCAGCAGGCCGATCACCGTGTCGACGGCGCCAGGCGGGAGCGTGGGGGTCGCCACGCCCACGCTGACCGCCAGGTCGTCGGAGTGGACGGCGAGTTCCATCATCCGGGTGATCAGCATGTCGTCGAGCGCCAGTGACCACGGTCCCCACAGCGAGATGCGCACCGGCCGGTTCGCCGTCGAGGCAAGGGTGCCGCCCAGTTCTTCGAGGGCCGAGTCCACGCGCGCCACCAGCGCCGTGTGTCCTTCAGCCGAGACCTCCTGACCGCCTTGCCGGATGCGGACGTTGATGTCGTCGTCGAGGCTCGCGCCGATCCAGAGCGCCCGGGTGTAGTGCTCAAGCAGGGCGATGGTTTCCTCTTGCGGCACCGGGCTGGTCAAAAGCTGTGGGATGGCCAGGATTTGGTAGGCCAGGTGTCCGGCCAGACCAGCCACGCTGAACTCCGGCAGTGCGCTCGGCCGGCTCCAAGCGGCGGCGACCGCCGGATTGCGCAGCAGATCCGCGGCCGAGCGGGCAGTGGACAGGAAATCGGCTCTGGTGTCGGTCATATACCTGCTCCTTCCAGTGAATTCCACCCAGGCGGCATCCGCCACTGACGACGGTTGCGGACAACAAGGTACGGCTCGGCGGCCGGGACGGCCATGGGTGCGACTGCTGGCGCTGTGGGGGCAGACCGGCGGGGCACGCCCTGAGAGAGGGCGCAACGAGGCCGTTACCAGCACGACCGCCATGTCCACGCTGGTCCTCATCGCCCTACGAGGGGTCCAAGCCCTCAATCCAGCACCCGGCGGCATCTCGGCTACCGCGAGGACGGTTCCGTCGATCTTCCCGCCTCCGCGGGGTCCGCGTAGGGAGGCCGGGGCGCAGATTGACCCATGTTTTCATATCCAAAATGAACCATGTGGCAGGTCTTTTCGGGCCCTAGATTCGGTGATGCCGCCACGGAGAAACGTTCCGGTGGCATCACCGAACATCGGAGAGATCATGAACTTTGCCACCGCTGACCAGCCTGTTCTCGTCCGGTCCGCCGAGGCCGAGGCCCTGCGGGACGGCGCGAGCAGCCTGATCACCCTGCTCGCGGACTCCGGGGACACCGGCGGTGCGCTGACCGCCAACAAGGCGACGTTCCGGAAGGGGTCGCCGGGTGCGCCCGCGCACTTCCACACCCGGGCCACAGAGATGTTCTACGTCCTGAGCGGTTCGATGCGGATCCTGCTGAACGACACGATCGTGACCCTCGGCCAGGGCGACTTCCTCACCGTTCCGCCGACCGTCCCGCACGCGTTCGCCCCGTCGGCGGGGTCCGAGGCCGAGATGCTCGTCGTCTTCACGCCCGGGATGGACCGGTTCGACTACTACCGGCTGCTCGAGCGCGTCTACCGCGGCGAAGCCTCCGTCCAGGAGATCCGCGACAGCTCCGAGCACTTCGACAACCACTACTTCGACAGCCCCGTCTGGCAGCGGGAACTCGCCCAGCGCTGAACCCCCTCCACGAAGAAGGACTCCATCATGACCGCTCTGACCGGACCCGGCATCGCGGCCCGTCCGCGGCCGGGCCTCACCCTGGCACTGCTGGCGTTCGCGCAGCTGATCATCTCGATCGACTACAACATCGTGTACGTGGCGCTGCCCGAGATCGGCTCGGGTCTCGGCTTCTCCGCCCAGAGCCTGCAGTGGGTGATCAGCGCCTACGCGGTGGCTTTCGGCGGCTTCCTCCTGCTCGGCGGACGGGCGAGCGACCTGTTCGGGCCACGCCGGATGTTCGCGTCGGGGCTCTGGCTGTACGCCGTGGCATCCCTGCTCGGCGGCCTCGCCACCGGGCCGGGCCTGCTCATCACCGCCCGTGCCGTCCAGGGCGTCGGAGGGGCGCTGCTGTTTCCCGCGACACTGACGCTGGTGTCGACCTGCTTCCCCGAGGGACCCGAGCGCAACCGGGCGTTCGCCGTCTGGGGCACCGCGGGCGGCAGCGGCATGATCCTCGGCTCGCTGCTCGGCGGCATGCTGACCCAGGCGTTCGGCTGGGCCTCGGTCTTCTTCGTGAACGTTCCGCTGGCGGTGATCGCAGCCGTGCTGGCCCTCCCGCTCATCGCGCCCGACGCCATCCGCATGACGGGCCGGTCGTTCGATCTGGCGGGCGCCCTGACCTCCACCGCCGGTATCACCGCGATCGTCTTCGCTCTCGTGCAGGGGCCGGAGTCCGGTTGGACCTCGCGGAACGTCCTGGGCGCGGCGTTCATCGGCGCCCTGCTGCTGACGGCGTTCACCGTCGTCGAACGCCGCAGCGCCGACCCGCTACTGCCGCACCGCCTGCTGCGCGACCGCGACCTGACGACCGGCACCATGATCACGTTTCTGTACATGGGGACGTTCGGGACCCTGTTGTACTTCCTGACGGTCTACTTCCAAAGCGTCCACGGCTACGGCGCAATGCGCACCGGCCTCGCCTTTCTCGTCCCGATGCTCGCCATCGCCGCGGGTTCCCAGACAGCAGGCCGCCTCGCCACCCGCCACGGCCTGCGCCTGGTCCTTCTCGGTTCTCTCGCCGTCGGCGGCGCGGGCGCCGCGATCGTCGCCGTCGCCCTCTCTCCGGCCGCCTCCTATCCGGCGCTCGTCCCCGGACTCGTCCTGCTGGGGCTCGGCCAAGGCGCGGGCTACACCCTGATGTTCGGCGCCGCCACCCGGAGCGTCGCTCCTACCGACCAGGGCATCGCCTCCGGGGTCGCCTCCACCGCCCAGCAGGTCGGTGGCGCCATGGGCCTGGCTCTCCTCGTCGCCGTCGCCAACTCGGCCCTTCCCGCCGCCCCCTCCCCCGGCGCCATCACCGACGGCCTCCAGGCCGCCATCGCCATCGCCGTCGCGGGCATCGCCCTCACCGCCCTCGTAGCTCTCCGTCTCCGCGGACCTCGCTGAGAGCTCGGTCACGGCCCCGTCCCCGGACGGGGCCTTCGCCGTCCGCATGGGCGAGATCCGGTGGGTCAGGGGGCAGGTGGAAGGATCTCGCAGAGGGCGGCGAGGGCGGCGGCGTAGGCGTGGTCGGACGGGGTCGCGTAGCCGACGACGAGGCCCTCGAGGTGGGCGGGGGTGTCGGGGTGACGGAAGCCGGCCAAGCCGTCCAGGGATACGCCGCGCCAAGCGGCGGCCTTCAAGGTAGAGGCCTCGGTGCCGTACGGCAGGCGCAGGACGGCGTGCAGGCCCGCGGCGATGCCGGCCGCCTCGATGTGCGGAGCCTGGTCGGCGAGGGCCTCCACCAGACGGTTGCGGCGTTCGCGGTAACGCTGGCGCATGTGGCGGATGTGCCGGTCATAGGCGCCGGAGACGATCAGGTCGGCGAACGTGAGCTGGTCCACGACGCTGGTCCAGCGTTCGCGCTGGCCCTTCACCGCCAGGACCGGGTCGACCAGGCGTTCGGGCAGCACCATCCAGCCGAGCCGGAGGGCGGGCGAGATGCTCTTGCTCGTCGAGCCGACGTACAGGACGTGCTCGGGATCGAGCGCCTGGACCGCGCCCACCGGTTCCCGGTCGTACCGGAACTCGCCGTCGTAGTCGTCCTCGATCACGACGCCGCCGCGCTCGCGTGCCCAGTCGACGGCGACGTTACGGCGTGCCGGGGTGAGCGGACCACCGATGGGGAACTGGTGGGCGGGGGTGAGCAGCACCGAGCGGACGCCCCGTCGCCCGGCCAGATCCTCGGTTCTGGTGCCGTGGTCGTCCAAGCCGAGCGGCACCGTCCGGACCCCGTCGGCGGCCAGCAGGAAACGGTGGAACGCCAGCCCATATGCTTCGACGGCCAGTGTGCCGCGCAGCACGCCGCCACCGAACAGCAGGCGTAGCGCGTCGGCGAAACCGGCGCAGATCACGATGCGTTCCGGGACGGCCCGCACCCCACGGACACGGGCCAGATAGTCGACGAGCGCGGTGCGCAGCTCGATCCGCCCCTGGGGATCACCCGGCCCGAACGCGTCGTTCGGCGCGGCCGCGAGAGCGCGGCGGGTCGAGGCAGACCAGGCGTTCCGGGGGAACGACGACGCGTCCGGCTGCCCCTGCGACAGATTGTGCACCGGGGCAGCGGACACAGCCCGCGGCTTCTTCGGCACCCGCGCCGTCTTCGCGGGAGCCGCGCGTTCGGCGACCCGGGTTCCCGAGCCCTGCCGCGCGGTCAGCCAGCCCTCGGCGACCAGTTCGGCGTAGGTGTCGGCGACCGTGTTCCGGGCGATCCCGAGGTCGGCCGCGAGCGACCGATAAGGAGGCAGCCGCACCCCCGGGGCGAGCCGCCCGTCCTGGATCGCCGCCCGCAGCGCCCGCCCGAGAGCAGCTCGCCGCGATCCGGTCCCGGCCAGCTCAAGATGCAGGTCAGAACCGATGCGCTCCGCAGAATTGACCCATGATTCCGACAGCGGAATGCACCTCCTGAGCGGTCTATGAACTCCCTAGTGCTGTGACCGGAAACGATCACCGGGTTGGCGTGTAGAGCACTGCTGCCAGTTGGATGGTGCCGATCACGTTCGATCAGCGCTCGGGAGG
>NZ_JBFBCE010000123.1:0-20915 GCF_040689595.1 Streptosporangium sp. NPDC051023
ACCTGCACACGAGCGGTCATCGCACACCCCCGAAGCGCTCGAATAGGCGTTAAATAGGTGATACCCGGCACGATGCTTGATCCAACAGAGCACCGGTAGGCGGACAGTTGGAAGGCGGCCATGCGGCCGGGGTCGAGGAAGCGGGTCCAGGCGCGTTCCCGGTGGGGCCGGGCTCGGCTGTAGGCATCCTCGGCCTGGTGAAGCAGGTCGAGGGCGTGACGGTCGCCGAGGGCTGCGAGTTCTTCGGCTTGGCGGCTGAGCAGCCAGGCTCGGGTGGCGTCGTCGCCTTGGGCGGGCAGGAACTGCTGGGCCCGCTGTACGGCTTCGTGGGCGGCGCGGCCTTCGACGGCGTAGGACTTGTAGGCGTGGGTGCATGCCTGGATGATCGGGTGCCCGCTCTCCTTGGCGGCCAGGGCGGCGACGCGGTCGAAGGCGAGAGACTGGCCGGGTTGCTTGAGGTCCCAGGCGATCCAGGAGGCCAAGGTTGCGGCCTCTCCGGCGGTGGCTGCCAGGCGACGGCGAAGCCGGTCGGGCGGACTGTTCTGGAGCAGGTTGCTCAGCTCGGTGATGTGGGTGGTGAGTCCCTGGTAGATGGCTCGGGCGGGCAGCACGAACTCCAGGCGGTGAAAGCCGATGGTGCGGGCTTCGAGCCGTTCGACGGTCTCCTCGTCGAGCACCTGCGGCCCGGTGAGCGCACGGGTCAGGCGCTCCCAGGGGTCGGCGATGGCGGCCGCGGTTTCGGCGGTCATTCCGGCGGCGAGCAGGAGCATTGTTCGACGGTCCACGTGAGCGTCCAGCCTTCCCACGATCCAGGCCAGGGTCAGAACGTCGACATCCCACGGGGCGGCGCTCTGGTTCTGGCCAACAGTGACAGGGCTTTCTACGCTAAGCAGGCCACTTGCTGACATTCCATCCCGAGACGGGATAACCGGGGCGGGATGGGAGACGGTGTCGACCGCCTGCAATGCGGCGGAGCGGACAGGGGCGAGGCCAAGGGCCAGGCGGGCGCCGTCGGGCATGTGCAGGCCTTCGGCGACTCGTTCGATGACCTCGAACGAGGTGACCTGCACGCTCCCTTTCATGATCTCGCTGACCTTACCCTGGCTGAGGTTCACCGCGACGCCGATGCGGGTCTGGCTGAATCCGCTGTATTGGCGGATGAGGCGAAAGAGGTGGCCGATATCCCGTTTTCTGAGAGCTGTCAGCATTTCGGGGCGCTGCCATAGCTCCGGCACGATAACGACCGGTTCAGTCGCATCTGCGGGCATCTGGCTATCCCCTTGGTGACCTGGGCTTCTGGATATACAACGCTTGCCGCTCGACGGTTATCCCGTCAAGGGATATCAGCTATTCGGGCGGAGGATTCCGCCCCGGGATGGGTTATGTAACCGCAGGTGAAGACCCTTAATCCATGATTGCCGAGGACGAGCCGACGCGGGCGGCGGATGAGGGGTGCCGGACCTGTCACGGGCGGGGCTGGCGGTGGGTGCGCCGTAGTCGTGCCGAGATAGCGCTTCAACTTGACGGGCAGACCGTAACACTGGTCCGGGTCGCGTGCCTGGACTGCCCGGCGGCGGATGAGGCGGCGTGATGGACAGGCGCGAACAACTGCCCGCCGGGCCGGGTCGCGGCGGACCCGATGAGGTGATCGGTGCGGTCGAGGCGGCCCAGCGGTTACAGAGGGAGCTGGCCGGGCTGGGGATCGCCTGTGATGTGCACGCCGGTCATTGCTTGGCGTTGGTGTCGGTCTGGTCGGGGCTGGTCGTGTGGACCGACGGGCGGGTGTTTCGGTGGAAGTCTGGCCGGGACGCCTTGGGCCGGGCGGCGCGGAACAGGCTGGGCTGGGATGCCTACGGCCGGGTCGAGAATCCGGCGGGGACAGCGCAGCGGGTGGCGGCCCGGTACGCCGAGTTGCGCCGGATGGCCGCCGCACCGGTCGTGCCGAAAGGCTGGGCACCGCAGTGATCACGTTTCAGGGGTGTCTGAGCCCCCATGTGGCCAACCCGCAGCCGGGTCACATGAAGCTGGTGTGGCGCGCGCAGTGTCTGGCGGAGCGGGTGAGGGTGATCGAGTGGAGCTGTGATTGCCGCTCCACGGTGTATGAGCTGTGCCATGCCGGTGGACAGGCGTTTATTCGCCGCACGCACCGTTTCAACGGTGCCCGGCTGGTGCGTGAGACCTATCGCTGGCCGGTTCGTCAGGGTGATGACGTCTGGAGGGCGTTGCTCTGCGGGCAGGCGCGGTAGGACGGCGCGGCGGGATGGGGTCCCCCGTTTCTGGAGGGGTCCGGGGAGCGTTACCCCCATCCCGTCGCGCTCCTTCCGTTATCCGGCGGTATCCGGTGGTCGTGGTCACGGGGTGATGGGTTTGTGCCGGGGAAGGGCTTCGCTTCTTTAACCTGCACTGATAGCCTGCTTGGCTAGACAGGCATGTTGAATGCGAGGCTTTAATGTCGTTTGAGTACACGCCCCCCAAGTACGCGCAGTTGATCGCCGAACTGGAACGGCGCATCGACACCGGCGAGTACCCGGCGGGCTCCCTGCTGCCCAGCGAACACACCCTCATGGCCGAGTTCGGCATGGCCCGCCCCACCGTGGTCAAAGCCCTCGGCGTGCTCCGCGACCAAGGCTGGATCGTCACCCACCAAGGCAAAGGCCGCTTCGTCCGAGGCCGCCCCGCCATCCCCACCGCCCGGCAACCCCGCACTGGCCGCGAACTCCTCGACCGGGCCGAATCCCAGGCGGCAAGCAAGCTGCTCGCCGCCGGGCCCGTCGAGGCACCCAACCGCATCGCCGCCTACCTCGGCATCGAACCGAAGGCCCTGGTCGTCGGCCGCCGGATCCTCGTCGAGCGCGACGGTGAACCGAGCGAGATCACCGCAACCTGGGTCCCTCAAGATGTCGGCGCGGGTACGGCCCTGGCCGAGGAGGCCGATCTGCGTCAGGGGGTGCGGCGGTATGTGGAGAGCGCGGCCGGAGTGTCGCTGGATCACATCATCGAGCACGTCACCGCCCGCAACCCCACCCCCGAGGAGCAAGAGCTCTTGGGCGTGGAGGATTCAGCCGCGCTGCTGAGCGTGTACGCCGTTGCCTGCGACGCCACCGGCAAGCCCTGGGTCGTGGTGGAGACAGTCCTTCCCGGCGATCGGCATGAGCTGGAGGACGCCTACCCGATCCGGTAGCCCGGCCGACAGCAACCGGTGGCTCCAACTTTTCTCACACAGCCCGCTTGGTGTACTTGACTATCCAAGCGGGCTTCGTGCTTAATGGTGGAGCAACTTGGTTAGTCAAGGTGGCTGACCACTCATGATGAGGAGGTAGTGCCCCATGGCCATCCAGGGCCCCATCGCGATCGGCTTCGACCAGGTCTTCCCCCACGGCTGCTACCTGGTCGGCGACGTCCAGCAGGTCAAGGACTTCGACGCCTCGACCGCCACCCGGGTCGTCTACGCCAAGGACAAGACCACCGGACTGCCGGTCTGGCAGGTCTCCGTGGTCGACGCCGACCCCGAGGCCAAGGCGAGTCAGAAGTCGGTCACCGTCAAGATCCTCACCGAGGTCCAGCCGGTTCCCCCGCCCCCGCTGCCCGGCCTGCCCTTCACCCCGGTCGAGTTCGACGGCATGACCGTCACCCCCTACGTCGGCCAGGACACCGGACGGCTCGCCTACTCCCTGCGGGCGCGGGCCATGCGCGCTCCCCGCACGGCCACGGCCATCCCCTCCACCAAGCACACCGCCCCGGCGTCGGCCTCGGCCAAGAACGCCACCACCAACACCGCAACCACGACCAGCAAGGAGATCGCAGCATGACCACCCGCGACTACCAGCCCTACACCTACGTCACCGCCTCCATCCACGACGGCAACACCCAGCTCGAGGTGTCCTTCCACACCGCCGAACTGTCGATCATGGCCCTGACCGTCCAGGGCATCCGCCCCTACCTGTGCATCGGCAGCGCCGAAGGCCAGCTGTCCATCTCCACCACCGGCGGCGGCCCGGTCACCTCCGCCGACCTGGACCTGGCCCGCGAGATCGCCACCGCCGCCACCCGGTACCGGGACGAGTGCGAGCGGCTCTACGCCGTCCAGGCCATCGTTCCCGCACCCTCACCCAACCGGGACGACGACCCGGCCTGATCACGCAAGCGGGGCCGCTGGAAGTTGCAGCTCCCGGCGGCCCCTCACATCTCCCTCTCACGCGAATTCAAGGAAGAGGTCTCCAGCCTAATGTTCAAAAAACTGCCTGGCGACGAGGCACAACGCCTCGTCTCCACCACACCCGACACCGCCGTGGTGTTCCGCCCGGCCGTGGTCCGCACTCCGGTCATGGCCACCCTGCTCGTCTACGCCTGGCGGCTGCTGGCCGGGCTGGTGCGCCTCATCTGGCGGCACCCGATCGCCTCGGCCGTCGTTGCCGTCCCCGGCGTGATCTGGACCTTCTACGGCTGGCAGTGGAGCGCGGCCCTGCTCACCCTGCTCCTGGCCGTCCCGACGCTGTGGGCGCTGATCCACCGCGCCTCGTTCCTGCACCTGATCGGCTGGCGGCTGCTGGCCTTCTGTCGCCTGGTCTGGGTCTACCGGAAGCGCTGGCACGCCGTGATGACCATCTCCGGCCTGGCCCACCACATCGGCGGACGCGACTACCTGCCTCACCTGCTGGCCGTGGCCTGCACCTCGTGGGCCGACCTGGTCACCGTCAAAATCCTCACCGGCCAGGCCGTCACCGACTGGGCCAACCGCACCGAACACCTCGCCCACGGGTTCGGGGCCGCCTCTTGCCGGATCACCGTCACCCGGTCCGGCCGGCTGCTGCTCACCTTCCCCCGCCGCGACCCTCTGGCCATCCCACTGCCCGCCCTACCGATCCCGGCGTCCGCGTCGGTCAAGCCTGTAGAGATCGGCCGGTGCGAGGACGGCACCCCCTGGCGCCTGAAGGTCCATGGCACTCATGTCTTGGTCGCGGGAGCCACCGGGGCGGGCAAGGGCTCCATCATCTGGTCGACGATCCGCGGGCTGCTGCCCGCCGTCCAGACCGGGCTGGCCGAGATCTGGGCGCTGGACCCCAAGCTGATGGAGCTGTCCTTCGGGCGTGACCTGTTCGGCGACCACTACGCCGCCTCCCCAGAGGCCTGCGTCGGCCTGCTGGAAGCCGCGGTGAAGGTCATGCAGGAGCGCGCGGGACGGTTCGCCGGGGTCCGACGCAACCACCTCCCCACCGTGGAGGATCCGTTCGTCCTGGTGGTCGTGGACGAGGTGGCCTTCCTGACCGCCTACCAGCCCGACAAGGGCTTGCGGATCCGGACCATCGCCGCCCTGGCCACCCTCACCACCCAAGGCCGGGCCGTCGGTGTCGGGGTGCTGGCCGCCCTCCAAGACCCGCGCAAGGACGTGCTGACCATCCGCAACCTGTTCCCCGACAAGATCGCCCTCCGCCTCGACGAGTCCGAGCAAGTGGACATGATCCTCGGCGACGGCGCCCGGGACCGGGGCGCGCTGGCCGACCTGATCTCTCCTCGACCGGAGCAGGGCGCGGGCATCGCCTACGTGCGGCTGGAGACCTCGCCCGACCCGATCCGCGCCCGCGCCGCCTACGTCTCCGACACCGACATCCGGAACATGGTCGCGGTCTTCAGCACCGACACCCTGCCGTTGCCGGAGGTGGCCTGATGAAGATCACCTTCCACGGCTCCTGGACCGAACTGAGCGCCTGCGGGCTGCTCGACCTGAACGACGCCCCGATCCCGCCGCGCCTGGTGCTGGTCAACCTCCAGCTCTGCAAAGACCCCTACGGCGACGCCTACCGGCTGCACGCCGACATCCTCGACCCGCACTGGAAGGAGGTCAGGTGACACACACCATCCACCCGTCCGCCCCCGCACCCCCCAACGGAGCCGACCGCACCCTTCACCGCACCGTCCGCGACACCCTCCCCCTGGCCCTCGACGTCGCCGTGGAGGTCGCCAAACTCAACGGCGTCTGCATCCGCCCCATCGAACTGCGCCGCTTCGACACCCACACCGGCACCAGCGAACCCTTCGACATCCCCTGCGGCACCACCAACGAGGCCAAGTGCCCACCGTGCGCCCAGCGCAACAAGCAGCTCCGCAAAGCCCAGTGCCGCGAGGGCTGGCACCTGGATGCCGAACCCATCGCCGAACCCCACCCCAGCACCGCCGATCAGCGCTGGCTGATCGAGTTCCGCGCCGACGTCCAGGCCAAGCGCGATGCCGCCGAACGCGACGGCCAGAACACCGCCGACTGGGACGAGGCGATCACGGGCATCGACGCCGAGGTCAACGCCGCCGGAATGCGCGGCAATGTCACCGGCGGCCGGACCACTCCCCGCCGCTCCCGCTCCACCCGGCGCCGCCAGGACGCCCCGGACCTGCCCCGACGCGCCCGGCAGAACACCACTCTCGGGCGAACCTTCACCGCCCCCGACGGCACGGTGTTCCGGCCCTCGCTGTTCGTCACCCTCACCCTGCCCTCCTACGGCAAGATCCGCCCTGGTGAGGGAGTGCCCGCCGACCCGGCCAGCTACGACTACGCGGCGGCAGCCCGCGATGCGCTGCACTTCTCCAAGCTGGTCGACCGGTTCGTGCAGAACCTGCGCCGGGTCGCCGGGTACGACGTGCAGTACTTCGCCACCGTAGAACCGCAGAAACGGTTTGCGCCACACCTGCACATGGCGATCCGCGGGACCCTGCCCCGCGCGGAAATCAAGCAGATCGCCGCCGCCACCTACCACCAGGTGTGGTGGCCACAGGCGGATGAAGTCCGCTTCGAGGGCGACCATCTACCGGTCTGGACCGAGCGATCCGAGCAGGCCGAGCCGTACCCGGACGGACAGGCCGGCGACTACCTCGACCCCACCACCGGCGAGTTGCTGCCCACCTGGGAGCAGGCGCTTGACCGGCTCGACACTGACGATGAGGCCGAACCGCTGCACGTGGTGCGCTTCGGCGCTCAGGTCGACGTGCAGGGCCTCCTGGCCGGATCGCCGGACGCCCACAAGCGCATCGGCTACCTGACCAAGTACCTCACCAAGAGCCTGGGCGACACCCTCGACCTCGACCCCGACGAAGACAACCAGGGCGACGAGGTCCCGGTCGCGTCGGCTGCCCGCGCCGCGATCAACCAGGCCCGCCGGGACCACGCGGCCCGCCTGGTCGAGGCGCTGCGCTACGAGCCCTGCTCGCCGACGTGTGCGAACTGGCTGCGCTACGGCATCCAGCCCAAGAACGCCAAGGCAGACATGTTGCCGGGCCGGTGTCGTTCCAAGGCGCACAAGGCCGAACACCTCGGCTACGCCGGACGCCGCGTCCTGGTCTCCCGCAAATGGTCCAACAAGACCCTCCGCGACCACAAAGCCGACCGCCGCGCCTGGGTCCTCGACATGCTCGGCCTGCCCGACGACACCACCGCCACCGACCCGCACCGCTACGTCTGGCGACCCGTCTCAACCAAGGACCCCACCCGGACCCCGTTGCCGGTGCGACTGCTGCGCGGCGTGGCCAACCGGCAACACACCCGCGCCCGGCTCGACGAACTACGGGCCAGAGCCGACGGCAGACCCGCCCCTGATCTTTCGGCAACCACGGCATTGAGGGAGGCGGCGTGAAGAAGAGAGACGACGACAAGTTGATGACCGTCCCCGAGATCCTCGACCGGCTCGGCGGTGTGTCCGCCCGAACCCTCTACCGGTGGCGGGAGATCGGCAAGTTCCCTCGTGGCCTGCGGCTGCCCAACGACGAGATCCGCCTCTACCGCAGCGAGTTCGAGGCGTGGCTTGAGACCCTCCGGGAGGCGGCGTGAACCTCTCGTACGACGTCAAGTTCTTCGAGATCAGCCGGAACAAGTCGAGCAAGACGCCGTCCTACGTCGTGCGCTGGTCGGTCGCTCGGAAGCGCTCGTCGAAGACCTACCGGACCAAGGCCCTCGCCGAGAGCTTCCTGTCGGACCTGCGGCAGGCGGCCAAGCGGGGTGAGGCGTTCGAGGTCGAGACGGGTCTCCCCCAGTCAATGATCAAGGCCAAGGACGCCCGGACCGTCCTTGAGTTCGTCACGGCCTTCATCGAGATGAAGTGGCCCCACGCGGCGGCCAAGACCAGGGACGGTATGTCCGACGCGCTCGCGACGATCCTTCCCGTGCTGACCAAGGACCGCCCCGGCCGTCCCGACGCCGAAGACCTGCGGACGGCTCTTCGCAAGCACCTCCTTCTCCCGGAGAGCAAAAGGCCGGCTACTCCCCCGGAGTTAGCACAGGCAGTCCGCTGGCTCCGGTCGGCGTCGCTCGATCTGGCGGCCCTGAACGAGGCCAGGACGGTACGGCTGGCCCTCGACGCGCTCGCCCTCCGCCTCGACGGCAAGGCAGCGGCTCCGAACACGATCGCCCGCAAGCGGGCCGTCTTCCATGCCGTCCTTGAGTACGCGGTGGAGCTGGAGGAGCTGAACTCCAACCCGCTGCACAAGGTCAAGTGGAAACCGCCGAAGACCACCGAGACCGTCGACCCTCGTGTGGCGGTCAATCCGCGGCAGGCTCAGGAACTCTTGAGCATGCTCAGCCACGTGGGCGGTCGTGGCCGGGGCCGGCGACTCATGGCGCTGTTCGCCTGCATGTACTACGCGGCCCTGCGTCCGGCCGAGGCGATCGGCCTGCGAGTGCAGGACTGCCACCTTCCGCTCAAGGGCTGGGGGCGGCTGACGGTCAACGTCTCCCGTCCCGAGGTCAACACGCGGTGGACCGACAGCGGAGACGCGCACGAGGAGCGAGGGCTCAAGCACCGAGGCCGGGACGACGTACGGCCGGTGCCGATCCCGCCGACGCTGGTCGAGATCCTCCGGGAGCACATCGCCGAGTACGGCACCGGGCAGGATGGGCGGCTCTTCCGGAGTGAGCGCGGCGGGGTGGTCGCCTCGACGGCCTACACCGAGGTCTGGCAAGAGGCCAGGAAGCTTGCTCTCACTCCTGCCCAGGTGGCCTCTCCCCTGGCGCGCAGGCCATACGACCTGAGACACGCGGCGGTGTCCCTGTGGCTCAACGCCGGTGTCCCCGCTCCCGAGGTGGCCGAGCGCGCCGGGCACAGCGTGGACGTCCTGCTACGGGTCTACGCCAAGTGTCTCGACGGGCAGAAGGACGTGGCCAACCGACGGATAGACGACGCACTGGCCGCGTGAGGTGTGTGCCGTACGACCAGGACCCTGGAGACCCCAGGGTCCTTTGGCGTTCCGGGGGCCGATTCCCGCCCCCGTACCGCCCGGAAACCCCGGCTCCACCTGGAGAAACGCCTCCAAGATCATTGCACGTATATTGGTGGAGCGGTGACATGCGGCTGCTCCTGGCCGCGTACAACTGCATGTCCCGGAAAAGCAAAAGAGCCCCTCGCGGGGCTCTGAGCTGCCGTTTTGGCTGGTGGCAGGTGCAGGACTTGAACCTGCGTAGGCTGAGCCGACGGTTTTACAGTCCCACCGCGAAAACGTTCTGACCAGCAGGAACGCTCTTCCCGACAAAAGTTTCGGCATGTATTCGGCACCGTATCGAGAAGGGGAGCAACCCGGCATGCAGCATCAGGCAATCCACCGTCACTAATCCACATCTTAGGTTCGAAGGCAGCTCGACCCCACCCATACGACTTATTCTGCTTATTCGAAAAATGCGGGAGCCCCCCACTGAAGAATGGTTGGATCGCTAAACTCATGCAATACATCCGTGAAAGATATTGGTGGACCGAAACCAGAGATAGCATCAGCAATCTCTTCGCGCCCTTTTCCAATTAACTCTAGAGCCCAGCTAAATGAATCAAAATAGCTTTGACCTCCAGCGATCCCCGCAGCAAGTAGGCCGCCAAATATACACGCAGAATAAGTGCTGACCGGCCAGAGATTTGCGATAACAGCCTGATCGCTCCTGGCCAACCAATGCGCTAATCCCACTTCTGCCAGAACGCCATAATGCGCAGCAGCCCCACTGTCGCATGTGTTCAATACGAGGAGCCGACGCTCATTACTGAAAGCCTTATCGACATTCACGAGATCTCGGAGCGCGACAGTTACACCATCCGACAGGTATAGAGATGCCTCCATTGGCTTATAGTGCGGCTGCCCCCCATGGCTTGCCACCCATATAATATCATACGTGTCACTCATGTATGATTCGAGAAAATTGTCACGACTGATAGAATCGCCACGAACTATGTCTACTTCTCCGGTCCATCCTAGAACGTGGCTAACCATTTCCAATTCTGTTTCGGCGAGATGTACATCCCCGCACCAAAACTGTATTCGACTAGGATATCTGTCTTGCGACGGTTCGGTATTGCTTACCGATATAGGTAGCACCGCCCCTCCCTGTTTCGCTATCAGTGCCTGGAGCGGAACTCGGGGCGAGACTAAGCTAACAATTGCCTTTGACTGTGGAGAGAATGACAGCTTTTCGGCGATCAAATCTGGCCGTACGTATTCGTAAACCGCTTCCTGGAACTCTTGAGCAGACGAGTGATTTACACGCCCAACAGCAGGTGAATCCAAGGTGAAAGTTTGATCCTGTTGATCTGCAAGCGCACTCCCAAACGCGAAATTTATCGCTAGAGTAAGGCGATTTAGCGTTACAGAAGAGAGTGAGCACATCGGAGCTCCGGGCATAGAAAGTTGAGCTCCCGTTTCGGTCGGAACCACGAAGGCCGACGGAGATACTCTACTATTATCCGGACCCACACCTCTCCACTCAGCAAGCAACAGCTGCGCTTCCTTCACGTATCCTTGACTCAATAAAGGATACACGATAGGGCTGATGGTATTGAATGCCTGAGTCAATAGATGAGAGCGTTCCAACCGATCTGGCTGGAATTCAGATAGATCTCTGACCATCTCCTGGAGAGTGGCTCGTATATCCCCCAGCCGTTCAACGATTGAATCAACATCGCCAGGCCTGTGTGCAGCAAGCAAAGTGATTCGCTCGCGCGGGGGGATGTTAGGCACATTCGCTAGCGCCCACTCCGCGTGCTCAACCGCATTGCGACTACTGAGAGTAGAGATTCGCGTGGTAAGACATGCTGCAATTCTTGTCGCCATATGGCCAGAAGGATCATCGTATAGCTTACGCTCAAGAATCGCGACTAGCTCCCCCGCTTCCTTCTTGTGGCCATTAATGGCCTGCCAGCCAGCCAGTTGTATTGCTGCCGGAACAGCAACATCACCGAAATCCATCATCTGCTTGCAGATTGGCCATAAAATGCCATGAAGCGAAACGGCAAATTCTCTATGATATCCTCGCGACCATGCGAGATAATATAACGTTTCAGTAATTTCCAGTAGTGCCGGAATCGCCACGGGAGCCGTAGTAGCCGAACCAGCTAGTGCCGCCACGATTTCCGGGAAGACTGTTGCCTCTTTCTCGTTGGCGTCCAGGGAACCTAAAGCAAGGGCTGTCCAATGCCACGCACGTTCTGGATTTCCAGCACCATTCCAATGGGTAGCCATAGTGGATGCCACAGCGAGCTTTAACGTAAAGATACCTGGCAGCAAGTCCCCTTCGGTATGTTGCTGAGCGAGATGCATGACCTCTTTGATGATCAGGGAAGCGCAGGCATCAAACTTGACCATGCCAGCTTGATAGGCAACGGATATCACTTCGCACAGGTGATCCGTTATAGCATCAATGCCACGTGGACTTGTTAAGTCCAGATTCATATCCCATGCAGGAATATCGGGAGCAACTGCATGCGCACCAGGGAACGCTTCCCTTAACTTCATGTGAAGGATTATATAGCCAGCACGGAAGCGATGCATGCTATTTAGGTCGCTCAAGCTATCTTCCGAGCGGTGCTGACGCGACCGGCCGGAGAGTCACAGCACACTCAACTCAAAGCTTCCGCGATGATCTTCATCGACTCCACGACTGCCACGGCACCGGCCATAGCCAGCGCAACATTCTTTCTAGGCTTGTTGGCATATCCGATAGTGGCCACACCGGCAGCATCGCCAGCTTCTACATCCCGTACAGCATCGCCAATGAAGATGCATTCCGTCGGGCTGGCAGCAGCAGCATCCATGGCATCGAGTAGAAGTCGTGGACTCGGCTTCATCGACGATGGATCACCCGGCACGCGACCAAAGACTCCCGTCACCTGATCACTGAGATTGTGCATATTTAGATACGACTGGATTGCACTGCTCGCGTTATTGCTCACCATCCAGACCGTTCGGCCAGAGGCTACGCACGCGCGAAGAACTGCCTCTCCTCCGGGGGTCGGGCAGGCGAGTTGGACAGCTTCCTCCTCCAACCGCGTCAGCACCGTGTCTGCCTCCGCCATAAGGTCCGGCCGTTCGATGCTGATGTGCCGGAGGAGAGCAAGCGGGTCGGTCTCGTCCTCGCAGCTTGCCGGCAGCTTCTCCCCCTTGGTGAGAAGGGCCATGCGAAGGCGCTGAGCAACTTCTACTGCGGGAAACCCCGCGAAAACCGAACACACGGGGCCATCGAAGTCGACCAGGACGTGTCTCGCGGGCCGGAGCACATCCGAAAGGAGCGCGCTCATGCTTGGCGCTCATAAGCGATGGTGGTCCACACACTGTCAAACCAGGCCTGGGCCTGCTGCACGTACTGCGAACCCAGTGATGCGTCATCCGGTCCTGCGGAATGATGGAACAGGATGGTGTCCTTCCCCGTGACGTCGTAAAACGTGTGGGTGCCACTGTCGATCGTCATAGACCGTTCGCGCAGTGGGTAGAACCCGAAAAATGCTTCGGAGCGGTTCAAGATGTACAGCTTGAAGAGGCTCGATGCTTTGTGCACCTTCACCTGAACACTCGCCGACTGGACGAGCCCGAGTTCCGCGAGCACCTCGACCGAATGCTTGATGCCGCCAGCGTTGGTCAGTGCGATGGTGCGGGCGCGCTCACGAAGCGCGGCTTCGTCGCGCAGCTCGTCCACGAGGACCGGTACGGCCATCGGTGATGAGGTGTCAGGGAGCAGCAGCCGCACATTGATCGACTCAGGGGCCAGACGGCCTGAGCGAATCTTGTCGAGTGGCTCCTGCATCGCGTTGTGGAGCGTCTCGCTGGAGAAACCTGAGAAGTCGATGGTGACGTGTGGCGCGGCGAACGCGGCCTCCAGGTGCGGGCGCAGTCCGACTGGTCGCTCTGTCCGCTCGCGGACGAACGACCCGCTTCCCTGTCGGGTGACGATCAGTCCTTCGCTCCTGAGCAGGTCAAGAGCCTTATCTACCGTTCCGCGGGCCACACCGTAGTGCTTGGACAGCTCCGGCCCTGACGGAAGTTTGTCGCCAGCCTGGAATCCCTCTCTCTTCGTGAGGATCGCAGCCCGCAGAGAGCTACTGACCTGCTGATACGGCGGGCGCGGGTCGTCCGGGTCAAGGCTCATGCACCAATGCTAAGCCACATGCCCAACACAGCCGAGTCTCCCAACTCTGTTGACCTGCTTAAGCAGGTTGTCTATGTTGAGCATGTCGCCGCCGCGAAATGCGGAGACGACAAGAGGGGCCTTCTTTGGGCTGCTCAGAGCACGAAAGGGCTTCCGGCGATCCGCGCCAAAGCCCCGAGAAGTCGGGGCTGTCCCCATCCGCCAAGACCAGGACAGCCCCTCAACTCCACTCTCCAGAACGGAGCAACCCCATCATGTCCCACCTGTTCGTGGCTGTCAGGTCCGCCAACTGCACCTCCGACTGCCGCAACGGCCAGATCTGGAACCCCGGCTCCGGCCCCTACCCCTGCCCCATCTGCCAGGGCGGCGCCACCTCCACGCAGAAGGCCGGCCGATGAGCCTGCGCCTGGCCGGTGCCTACTTCGATTGGCGCCCAATCGGCCAGCACGCCGCCGAGTGCCGTCGTCCGGCCTGGGAGATCCAGACCATGCGCCGTGACCAGTTCAACGGAAGCTACCAAGCGGGCATGCGCGCGGTGTGCTGGTCGTGCGGCAGCGTGCACGAGCTCACCGCCGTCATCGGCCCCGAGCAGCCTGAAGACGGCGGTCGGCTGGCGGAGGTGTCCGAGCGGTCCATGGCGACCTGGGTGATCGGCTACGGCCAGAGCGCCGTCAAGGCGGCCGGGCTGTGGCTGCACCCCGGCCCGGCCCTGCTGGGGCGGCCCGGCAACCCCGCGTGCGGCTACCTGGTCACCACCACCCCCGCCACCCCGCGCACCCCCGCCGACGTGCTGGGCGTCATCGCCCAGGCCCGCGGCAAGCGCGGCAGCCTGGTGTGGACCGCGGCGCTCGGCTACGACCCGGCCACCGCCACCGTCCAGGGGCTGCCGTCGCGCATGGCCGCGGCCCGCTGGATCGCCACCACCGCCACCGCCCTTCCCGTCGACAACGAGCGAAAGGCCTCCCAATGACCACCCCTCTGCTGTCCGTCCCCGTCGCGCACCCGGCCCTGGTGCTGGTCCGGCGGATCATCGCGGGCCTGTCGCCGCTGCTGGCCGAAGGGGCGCTGTGCGGGACCGACCCGGAGCTGCACACCGGCCCGGACGCCTTCACCGCCGAATCGGCCGAGGAACAGGCCGCCCGTGAGCAGGTGGCGCGCGAGGTGTGCGAGGAGTGCCCGGTCCGGGCGCTGTGCCTGAACCGCGCGCTGCGCTTGCGGCCCGGCAGCGGCGTGTGGGCCGGACTGACCGCCACCGAGATCGGCCAGATGGCCGACCTGCTGCCCCCGGCCCGGCTGATCGCCGACCAGCCCGGCAAGAGCAACGAGAGCGAGGCGGCGTGATGACCAACGACGGCCGCTGCCCGGACTGCCCGTGCTGCTGGGACGCCGACTGCCACGACGGCTACGACTCCGGCTGCCCGGTCAACGAGATGGGCGAGTCGGCCTGCCCGTGCACCGCCGACGACGTGGTCTGGATGTGAGTGGCCATGGCCCGTTTCCAGTGCACCGGATGCCACCGCCGCCACAACAGCACGACGGACTGCCCGCGCTGCGGCAGCACCGACGCGCCGATCCAGCGCTGCC
Organism: Streptosporangium sp. NPDC051023; assembly: GCF_040689595.1. Classification (NCBI taxonomy): domain Bacteria; kingdom Bacillati; phylum Actinomycetota; class Actinomycetes; order Streptosporangiales; family Streptosporangiaceae; genus Streptosporangium; species Streptosporangium sp. NPDC051023. Next base: position 14,960 of record NZ_JBFBCE010000123.1, read on the forward strand.
ACACCCACGGCGCACGGCACCTGTCCGGCTGCCGCCCCTGCCGCTTTCTGGCCCGTTCCTTCGGAAGCTGAGGACCCTGCCATGGAATTCCTGATCATTCTGACCCTGTCCCGGCCGTACGGGTCGGGCTTCCAGCAGGCCACGATCACCCGCACCGTCACCGCAGAGGCCACCTCGACCCGGGCGGGCCTGCTGGCCTGGGCGCTCAAGCAGGTGCCGCAGATGCAGGGCGCCAACATCATGTTCTTCTCCGCTGAGCCCAACGCCCTGCCCGCGACGCTCAAGGCGGTGAAGGGCTGATGAGCACCGCGATCCCGATGCCCGATCCGGACGAGGTCGCCCGCGGCCTGGCCGACCTTGAGCGCTACGTCGCCGACCAGGACCCGGCCTCGACGGCCTCGACGGGCCTGCTCTCGCCGGTCTCCGGCTTGGCCGCCGAGGTCGACAGGCCGGACGGGGAGACCGAGCAGGTTCGCCAGCTGCGCGCCCGAGTCGCTGAGGCCCGCCGCCTGGTGGAGCTGCAGGAGGACGACGCGCCGCTGCTGGTCGACACGCGTAAGGTGCGCCGTCGCCGTGCCCGGGTCGCCGAGGCCGCTCGGCTGTACGCCCTGTCCCAGGACCCGACCGCGCTGGCCTGGACTGACGCCCGGGTCCGGCGGGTGAGCACGGTCATGGTGATGTTGGCGGCCACCATCGCCCTGGCGGTCTCCTCCATCGGCGTGCAGGCCTCCGTCGCCCAGGCCCTCGACCTCAAGGACGACACGCTGGGCTGGTGGGCCGCGTTCGGGGTGGAGCCGACCCTGTCGCTGCCGCTGCTGGCGGCCGTGGCCGTGCAGGCCTACGCCGCGATGCGCGGACGGCCGGTCGACCGCACCAGCCCCGAAGGGCGCAAGCTGTTCAAGACCGAGGCGCTGCTACTTGGCCTGACGCTCGTGCTCAACTGCTGGCCCGCACTCACATGGCAGGGTTTCGATCTGCTGCCGCTGGTCGTTCACTCCCTCGGGCCGATCGCCGCGGTGACCGGGATCTGGCTGCTGCCGACCCTGTGGGCGATCCTGGCCGCGCTGCCCGGGCCCGGCCTTACCGGCGCCCTTACTGGCCTTGTGTACAGGGAAAACGTCCCCCCGCAGGGCCCAACGCAAGAGGTCGGCGGTAAGGCCGGTAAGGCGGCCGACCTCGCCCCCGTTCTCACCGAGACGCGACGGCTGATCGCCACCGGGCAGCTGCCCGCCTTTCCCAGCGCCGCCGCGATCCGCCGGGCGCTGCGGTGCGGCATGGACACCGCCCGCGACGTCCGCGACGCCCTGGGCGGAGGTGCGTGATGGCCCAGGCAACGACCGTGGTCCGCCACCGCCCGGTGATTCGGCGCTCCGCCGACGCCCAGGGCGCGCTCTACTGGCTGGCCTGCACCTGCGGTCATCTCGGTGTTGAGCAGGCCGCGCGGCGCATGGCACAGGTCGATCTGGACCAACACGTCCTGTCCCTGCCGCACATCCCGGCCGCCCAACAGTGCCGCACCCCGCACGCCCACGACCGCCAGGCCTGGGAGCCCTGCGGCCTGTGCGAGAACCAGACAGCCCTGTTCGACCCGGCGGAGCTGACGGGGGAAGCGCGATGAGCCGCCGCTCCCCCCGCCCCGCCGGGATGCGCGCTTCCCTGCTCGGCGCCGTGGTCGTCTCGGCGCTGGCCTGGTGGCTGCTGAACCTGACACCCCTGCTCGCCCCGGCGGCGGCCTGGCTGGCCGGGCTGGCCGCCGGCCTGTCGTGCCTGTCGGTCCTGGCGGCGGCCCGCCGCACGGTCGCCGCCTCCTTGCAGACCACCACCCCCCGGCCCCGCCGGACCACCAAGCGAGGTGCCCGATGAACGAGGCTCCCGAGGTTCCCGCCGACGTCGTCGAGGACGTCGACGGCGTCTCGGCCACACCGACCGAGTCCCTCGCCCTGGCCCCGGTCGCGCCGACCGCCCCCGAGCCGGAGGTGACCGAGCGCCCCGAGGGCATCCCGGCCGCGCACCTGGCCGCTGGCGGCCTGTCCGGCTCGGCCGTGGTCCTGGGCACGATCTACCAGATGCTCGGCCTGCCCGGCCTGATCGGCGGAACGGTGCTGGCCGGGAGCGGCACCGTGGCCTACCTACGCCACCGCTACCAGAAGAACACCCCCCGCCAGCGTCGCCAGGCCAGCGAGTCGCGCTCATCCCGGGCTAGCCACCCGGGCCGCCGCATCGGCCCCGGCCTGACCGGTGCGTTGTTCAGCGGTGGCCGTTCCTCGGGCCGCTCCGGCGGGCGTGCCAGCGGCCGGGCCGGGGGCCAGCCGGGCGGGTCCGCAGGGCGTGGCGCCAGGCGGTCGTTGCTGGGCAAGGGCGGCCGAAGCGGCGGCCTGCTAAGCGGCCTAGGTGTGGGCCGCGGCGGCGGTGCCGCCCGGTCCGGCGGCAAGACGAAGGCGACCAAGACCCCGAAGGCCCCGAAGGACACGGCCGGACGGCGCGCTGCCCAAAAGGCCGGCGCCGCCAGCCGCGCGGCCGGGCGGGCCTTCGGCCACCGCGCCCGCCAGCTCGGGGACGGTGCCGCCCAGCAGACCCGCCGGGCGGCGGCCTGGGCGAACAAGGCCACCAAGGGCACGGCAGGACGCGCGTTCGGCCACGCCGGGCGCCTGGCCCGCACGGGCGGCCGGGCGGTTGCCCGCCAAGCCAAGAAGGCCGGGGCGTGGGTGGACCGGCGGAGCGGACGCCGCTACTCGGCGGCCTGGAAGGCGATGCGCGAGGCCAAGGGGTTCCGCGCCGCTCGCCGCCGCGGGGCAGCGGTCCTGGGCGGCTGGGATGCGCAGCTCACCGCGGGTGTGATGGCTCTGCTGGCCTGGATCGTCGGCCGCTACAAGGCCCGCAAGGCCGCCCGCACCGCCGAGACCACCGAACCCACCACCGAAACGACGGCCGAGACCGAGAGCTCTGCTCCCGACACGACGGCCGAGGCCGAAAGCCCTGACGTGGTTCACGGTGGCGAGGGCGAACTGCCCATCACCGCGACCGTCACCTGTCCCCGCTGCCAGGCAAAGCACACGATCACCGTGGCCCGGGTGGGCGACGAGCGCATCGTCGAGTGCCCGTGCGGCTACCGCATCCACTTCACCCGCCACCCCGCTCCCGGCAAGACCACCACGCCCCCGACCGACCCGGCCGAGGCCACCACCGGCCCGGCCCCGACCACATCCACCACATCGCACACCTTCAGGAGGACCGCCATGAGCAACAACCCGCTGGCCGCCGCGACGGCCGAGTTGAACGGCGCCGCCGCCGGGCACGCACCTGAGGACATGTGGACCGTGGCCCGCGAGCTGGACCAGCTTCCCGAGATCCCGGCCAACGTCGCCCTGGCCCTGCGCACCTACACCATGCGTCTGCAGTCGGGCGAGTACCCGATCGACCCGGCCGTGGGCGAGGCCATGCACACGCTGTATGCCCAGATGGCCAACCTGGTCGGCGTCGCCGAGGAGGTCGTGACCGTCTTCCGCACCGTGCACGCCCCCGACCTGGCCCGCGGGGAAGCGCCGCGCACCAATGAGCAGATGTGGGACGTCGGCCGCCAGTAGCCCAGCTGGATCGATCGACCTGACGCGAAAGGAGAACCCTGGTGGGCACGACCAAGAAGACCGCCGCCCGGCCCCTGGACTGGTCCTTGCAGCCGCGCGGGCCTGTCTCGGCGACCGTGCAGGGCACTTTGGCTCTGGCCGCCCTGGCCACGATCGGCGACGCCACCGGGCTGTCGCCGATCTGGGGCGGCGCAGCCACCGCCGTCGGAGCGCTGGGCACGGTCTTGGTCAGTGCCCACCACAACCACGGCCCCGCCGCGCTGCTGTATCGGCTGGGCTGCTGGATGAGCGCCGGGGCGTGGTGGACCTACACCCTGGCCACCACCCCCTGGTCGCAAGGCGCCTGGGCGTCCTTGGGCATCGGCGCCCTGGCCGCCGGGATGACCACCTCCCTGGGCAAGGCCACCCCCCGCCCGGCGACACCTAGCACCGCAACGCCCAGCACCGCGCTGGTACCACGCCGTCATGCGGCGCTGGCCGAAGACTGGATGCAGCGGATCAAGCGCTGCTGCGGCGGCCTTCAGGTGGAGATCGCCGAGGTGCGCGAGTGGCCTACCCGGACCGGCTACAGCTTCCTGGTGATGCTGCCGCCGGGCGGGGCGACCGCGGCCCGGCTGAAGAGCGCCGCCGAGGGCATGGCCAACGACGCCAGGTTGCCGCAGGGCTGCGGCATTGACTTCCCGCCGCCGCGGCCGGGGCAGCTGCGCGGCACGCTGTGGATGGAGGTGGCCACCGTTGACCGCCTGTCGGCCGACATCGACCACCACGGCGACTACAGCCCCCGCTCGGTGCTGGACGGCATCACCGTCGGCGAATACCGCAACGGTGAGCCGATGACGATCCAGGTGCGCGAGCCGCGCACCATCGTGGTCGGCACCACCGGCAGCGGCAAGTCCGGCACCCTGCACACCATCACCGCCGAACTGGGACGGTGCACCGACAACCTGGTCTGGCACATGGACCTCAACGGCGGTGGCATCGCCCAGGCCTGGCTGCGGGCCTGGCTGGATGGGGAGGTGGAGCGTCCCGCGATCGACTGGGCCACCCCGTGTCCCGAGGAGGCGCTGCTGATGGCAGAGGCCGAAGTACGGATCGCCCATGAGCGCAAGACCCTCTACTCGCGGCGGCGCCTGGAGGCCGACACCGACCTGATGCCGGTCGATGCCGAGGTGCCGCAGATCACCACGATCCTGGATGAGGGCGCCGAAGTTTTGGCCCCGACCGTGCGTGACCCGATCGAGCGGCTGATTCGCGAGCGGATCGAGGCGATCGCCCGCAAGGGCCGCGAGGCGGCCTGCCAGGTGCTGATCTCGGCACTGCGGTCGATCTCCACCACCTTGTCGACCGATCTGCTGGCGCTGATGCACAACCGGATCATTATGGCGGGCTGCACCCAAAAAGAGATCATGTACCTGTATGAGCAGGCCCAGGGGGTGAGTATTGAGGACCTGGCCGGACCCGGCTCGGGATTCGTCCGCCTGGCTTATCAGCACACGATCCGGCCGTGGAAGGCGCTGCGGGTGAAGCCCCGCCGCGACATTCGCCCTGCCTCGCTGGTGATCAGCCGGATGCGGCCGGACCTGGACCGGGGCAGCGCCGCCGTGGCCGGCCAGGCGTACGCGACCCGGTATGAGCGGATGCGGTGGCTGTTTTCCACCCCCGAAGAGCGCACTCGTCTGCCCCGGCCCCGCCCGATCACCCTGCCCGGCATCACCGATGACCGAGGCCAGCCGATCGTCTGGGACCCGGCGGTGACGCACCCGGCACAGGGGCAGGACAATCCTGGTGCGATGGTGCCCGCCCCGTCGCGCCCGCTCGTTCCGGCCTCCCCGGCCACGACGGGACAGCGCCCGCGCCTGACCATGCTGCCCGGCGGGGCCGACGCCAGCACCTGGGCCGACCCCATGACCCTGATGCGCCGCACCCGTCCCGCCGCCTCGACGGCCTCAGCCGCCGACTGGCCCGCTCCGCGCCGCCCGCGCATGCTGCACGCCGAGCAGATGCACCCCCTCACCAACCCCACCGATCCGGCCCCGTCTGCGGACCGACCTCTCCCGGAGATCATCCGGCGCGCCCTGGCCGTCTTCGATCAACTGCGTGCTGACCGGCTGCACAGCGCGGAGCTGGCCGACGCGCTGAGAATCGTCACCGTCGACGGCGACGGCACCCGGCCGGATGTCCTGGCGCTGGCCGATCTGCTGCGCCCTCTGAGTGTCGCCCCGCTGGCCACGCCCTTCCTCAGGGGCGGCCAGCGAGGCCGCGGGTACGAGCGCAGCCATCTTGAGGCGGCTGCGGTGCGTATCCGCTGCGGCGAGGTGGACGTGCCGCCCGAGGTGGCCGCCTGGCCCGCCGCGTAGGTGTGTGGGCCACAC
>NZ_JBFBCE010000124.1:0-20704 GCF_040689595.1 Streptosporangium sp. NPDC051023
CGCGCGCCACCGCGCCCGCCAGGCCGAAGGCCTGAACCACCCAGACCGCAACCAACGACGGCCGGCCGGACCACCCGCCCCCCGCAGCGCGAACCACCCACCCCGCAGCGCGAACAACCACCCGCCCCGCAGCGCGAACAACCACCAACCCCCCAGCGCGAACAACCGCCCAAACAGCGCGAACAGCCCCCCAAACAGCAGCACCCCAGGGCGACCGCCCCAGGAAACACGCCTCAGAGGTGCTCAGCGAGGAAGGCGGCGGTGGCCTCGATGGCGTGAGTGACGTGAGGTTCGGCGTCGTAGAGGTCAATGTGCAACCGGGTGTCCAGCCAGACGAGTCTCTTGGGCTCGCCCATCCGGCGATAGGCCTCCTCCGCCCCCTCCGGGGAACAGAAACGGTCGACCACGCCGTGCACGATCAGGCCCGGGGTGGGAGACAGGAAGTCGGCGCCGGTCATGTTGTCCACGGTGACCAGCTCACGGATGGAGGCCCTGGTGACCTCGTTGCGCCAGTGCGGGGAGGCGCTGCGTTCCGTGCCGTAGTAGGCGAACGGCTCGTCGCCCGGCATGGCCGCCTCCCCCTCCTCGGCCACGGCGGGCAGGTACTCCACCTGGCCCCCCCGGTCCTGGCGTTCCAGGACGTCAGTGAAGGAGGACAGCGCGTCCCGGTAGCCGCCCGCCATGCCGGCGCGCATGCCGTAGGGGTTGTTGTAGGCCCCCGCGATGCCCGCGAAGGCCCTGACCCGGGGGTCGAAGGCGGCGAACTTGAGCGCGTAGCCCGCGCCCAGACAGATCCCAACCGCGCCGATTCTTCCGCCGTCCACCTCTGGGCGCGAGCGCAGCAGCGAGACCGCGGCCCGCAGGTCGTGCAGCTTGCCCTGCGGGTCCTCGTGCCCGCGCGGCGTCCCGCCGGACTCACCCCAGTTGCGGTGGTCGAAGGCCAGCGTCACATAGCCCGCCTCGGCGAGCCTGGCCGCGTACAGGCCGGTGACCTGGTCCCGCGTCCCGGTGAACGGCCCGGTCAGCACCAGCGCCGGATGCGGCCCCGCCCCGGCGGGAACACGCAGGTCGCCGACGAGTGTGATCCCGTCGACGTCGAACTCAACCCTCTTGCTCATGCTCCCAGACTGTACGGCCCGCACACCACGAGCGGGTCACGCGAAGCCGTACGGCCACGGAAGCACGGGAGACCTTACAGGCCGCGAAGAAACAGACAAGGGAGGAGCCCCAAAGCCCCCGGTCCTCTGGGATACCGGTGAGGACCGGGGGCACCACCTACGAGTCGAACCCGAGGCCCATCCGGTCCAGGGTGCGCAGCCAGAGATTGCGGCGGCCCTGGTTGAGGTCGGCCTGGGCGATCGACCAGCGGGTCATCTGGATCCCGGCCGAGCGGACCGGCTCGGGCGGGAACGGGAGCGGCTTCTCCCTGACCATCCGCAGCCTGGTCCGCTCGGTCCGCTCACCGCTGAGCAGGTCAAGCATGACGTTCGCCCCGAAACGGGTCGCGCCTACCCCCATGCCGGTGTAGCCGACGGCGTAGGCGAGGCGCCCGCCGTGCGACTGGCCGTAGAAGGCGCTGAACCGGCTGCAGGTGTCGATGACTCCGCCCCACCTGTGGGTGAAGCGCAGCCCCGCCAGCTGCGGGAACGTCGTGAAGAAGTGTCCCGCCAGCTTGGCGAAGGTCTCGTCGCGCTGTTCGTACTCCGGCTTGATCTTTCCGCCGTTGTAGTAGACCGCGTCGTAGCCGCCCCAGAGGATGCGGTTGTCCTCCGTCAGACGGTAGTAGTGGAACTGGTTGGCCGAGTCGCCGACGCCCTGCCGGTTCTGCCAGCCGACGGAGGCGAGCTGTTCGGCCGAGAGCGGCTCGGTCATCAACGCGTAGTCGTAGACCGGCACCAGGAAGTGCTTCAGCCGTCGCAGCAGCGGCTGGAACACACCGGTGCCGAGGGCGACCTTGGCCGCCTTGACCGTGCCGTATGGGGTGAGCAGGTCCATGCTCGCCTGCGTGTCCTTCATGTGTCGGACCGGCGTGCGCTCGTAGACGCGCACGCCCAGGGAGAGACAGGCCTGCCTGAGCCCCCAGGCCAGCCGGGCGGGGTCGAGCATGGCACAGCCGTCGCGCTCCCAGTGGCCCCCGATGTAGGTGGGCGAGTTCACCTCCGCCCTGACCTGCTCCCGGTCGAGGACGTCGAAGCGGACGCCCAGCTCGTTGGCGACCTCGACGCTCTGGTGCATCTCCTCGAGCTGCCACGGCTCGGTGGCCACATGCAGCTCGCCGGTGCGCTCGTAGCCGCAGTCGATGCCGTACCTGTCGACGGTCTGGCCGAGCTCGTCGAGGTTGGCCAGCCCCAGGTGCTCGAGGAGGGCGATCTCCTCAGGCCAGCGTTCGAGGCCGTTGGCGATGCCGTGGGTGAGCGTCGCCATCGCGAAGCCGCCGTTGCGTCCCGACGCCGCCCAGCCGATCTTGCGTCCTTCGAGCAGGACCACGTCAAGCGACGGGTCTCGCTCCTTGGCCATCAGAGCTGTCCACAGCCCTGAGAAGCCGCCTCCGACCACCGCGAGGTCGGCGGTGGTGTCTCCGAGGAGCCGCGGCAGCGGCTCGGGTTTCGCCGGACTGTCGAGCCAGTACGGCTTGCGCTCCGCGTCAGCAAGAGCCTTCAGCGGATCCACAAATCTCACTTCCCTACGTGAGTCAAAGTGTTTTTGTATGTATCGCGGGACCGTGAAGATCACGCGCGGGTTCCCCCCGCCTGAATCCGATCTCGCCTCCCTGTTCTCTGCCGAGGATCTTGATACACCGAAGCCCCGCGTCACCCACCGGTGGCACGGGGCTTGGCGGCAGTTAGGTGCGGCGACGTGCGGTCACCGTGTTGACCACGGCGATCACGACGCCTACCGCGAATATAAGCGTTCCCAGGATGTTGACCTGCGGCGGGACCCCGATACGGGTGGCACCCCAGATCCACAGCGGGAACGTCTGGAGGGCACCGCTGGTGAACTGGGTGATCACGAAGTCGTCGATGGACAGTGCGAACGCCAGCAGCGCTCCGGAGACGACGCCGGGCAGGATCATCGGGAACGTCACCCGCCAGAAGGTGACCCAGGTGGACGCGCCCAGGTCCCGAGCGGCCTCCTCGATCGACGGGTCGAGCCCGACCACCCTGGCCCGCACGGTGATGGCCACGAACGACAGCGAGAACAGCACGTGCGCGACGACCACGGTCCAGAAGCCGGTGTCGACCCCGGCGCTGACGAACAGCGACAGCAGCGAGGCGCCCATGACGAGCTCGGGCGAGGCGATGGCGGCGAACAGCACCAGGTTGGTCGCCCCCTGCCCGCGGAACCGGTAGCGGCCCAGGGCCAGTCCCATGAGCGTGCCGACCACCGTGGTGATCAGCGTGGCGAGCAGGGCGATCCGCAGCGAGTTCAACACGGCGTCGACCAGCTCGGGGTAGTCGCCCAGCCTGGTCCACCACTTGACGGTGAAGCCCTGCCAGGTGACGTTCGACTTGCTCCTGGTGTCGTTGAAACCGAACACGATCATGACCGCGATCGGCAGGAACAGCCAGGCGATGATCAGCCAGACGTAGCCCCTGAGCAGCCGGTCGCCCAGCCGGGTCCGGGGACGCCCGGGCTCCGCGGTTGCGCCCGTCTCCCGCCCGGCCGCCGCGACCACGGTCTCCTGTGTGCTCATCGGGCCGCCGCCTCCAGCACGTTCTCGGTGCCGAGCGCCCTGGCGTAGGCGAAGATGCCGATCAGCATCACCGCCATCAGCGTGAATGACAGGGCCGCCGCGGTCGGGTAGTTGTTGTTGACCAGGTACTCGGTCTGGATGATGTTGCCGATCATCGTGTTCGCCGGGCCGCCGAGGATTCCGGCGTTGACGTAGTCCGCGGTCATGGGGACGAACGTCATCAGCACCCCGGCGAACACGCCGGGCAGCGACAGCGGCAGCACGACCTTGGTGAACGCCTCGCGTCTGGCCGCGTAGAGGTCCTGGGCGGCCTCGATCACCCGGGGGTCGACCCGCTCGAGCGCCACGTAGATCGGCAGGATCATGAACGGCAGGTAGTTGTAGACCAGGCCGCCGATCACCGCGACCGTGGTTTGCAGGATGTGGAAGTCATTGGGCAGCAGGCCCATCGACTTCAGCGGCGACAGCAGCATGCCGTCGTCGGCCAGCAGGAACTTCCACGAGACCGTGCGCAGCACGAACGAGACGAAGAACGGCAGCAGCACCAGCAGCAGGTAGGTGGACTTGCGCGCGCCGCCCCTGAAGGCGATCCAGTAGGCCATCGGATAGGCCATCGCGATGGAGACGACCGTGGCCACGAGCCCGTAGCCGACCGAGCGCAGGAACTGCGTCTGGTACTGCGCCAGGGCGTCGCCGTACACCGAGAAGTTGAACGTCTGGACGAAACCGTTCAGGATGTCGCCCTCCTGGGTGGAGACCGAGGCCATGAAGACCATCGGCACCACCAGGAAGATCAGCAGCCACAGGCCGCCGGGCAGGATGAGCAGGTAGGGGGCGAGGCGCTTCACCTGGGGCTCACCGTCAACCTTGCGTGATCGGCTGGAAGATGGACTGGAAGACCTTCTCCTGAGCCGGGGTGAGGGGAACGTAGGACCGCAGCCGGGCCATGTCCGCCTCGGAGGGGTAGATCATCGGGCTGTTGGCGAGCTGTTCCAGCGCCGTCTTCTCCTCCCCGGTCTTCTTGGCCGCGTCGGCGAGGACCAGGTCCTTGGTCGCGGGAACGGGTGTGATGTAGTTGATGGCCTCAACCAGCATGGTGGCGATCTTGGGCTGGTAGACGTAGTCCATCAGCGTCAGCGCGTCCACCGGGTTCTGCGCGGTCTTGGGGATGCACATGTTGTCGGTCCAGATCGTGCCGCCCTCCTGGGGGACCACGAACTTGAGGTCCTTGCCCTCGGCGACCTGCTGGAAGATGTCGCCCGACCAGGCCATGGTGATCCACACGTCGCCCCGGGCGAGCGCGTCGACGTAGTCGTTCTCGTAGTACTTGCGGATGAGCCCGTTGTCCCGCTGCGCCTTGAGCTTCTCCCCCGCCTTGCGCCAGTCGGCCTCGGTCGACGTGTCGGGGTCGATGCCCAGCGAGAACATCCCGAAGTTGGCGATCTCCTCGTTGTCGGACAACATGCCGACCTTGCCCTTGTACTTGGGGTTCCAGAGGTCCTCGACGCCTTTGACCTCGTCGACGTACTTCGGGTTGTAGGCGATGCCGGTCAGGCCGACCGTCCACGGGATCGTGTAGGTGTTGTTCGGATCCCAGGTCGGGTTCTTGACCTTCTGCGCGGCGTTGGCGGTGAAGTTGGGCAGCTTGGCGTGGTCCAGCGGGACCAGGTAGCCCAGCTGGATGGCCCGGCCGAGGTGGATGCCGTTGGTCAGCACCATCAGGTCGTAGCCGATGTCGTTGCCCGCGGCGAGCAACGGCTGGATCTTGCCGAAGAACGACGGGATCTCCTGGATCGCCTCCTGGTAGGAGACCTGGATCCCGGTGTCGGCGGTGAACATCTCCAGCGACGGGTATCTCTTGCCGTCCTTGTCGATGTACAGCGGCCAGTTGGCGAAGCGCAGGGTGCCGTTCTGCTTCTTACCCGCCCAGTAGCCGGCGGCCGCGTCCTTCGAGGGCGCCGCGGCCTTCTTGCCCTGGATGCCGCAGCCCGCCAGAGCGAGGCCCGCGGCCGAGAGCCCGGCCAGGCGGAGGGCGTCGCGGCGGGTGACCGAGCGGCTGCGCGTCATCCCTCTGAGGAAGGCGGGGGAGGTACGAGGGTGCATGGATGTACTCAACTTCCGATCACGTACGAGTGGCGGGGCTGCCACGACAGCCAGACGGCCTCGCCGCGCTCGGCCGTGCTCGTGCTGTCAAGCGCGTTCTGCTGGAAGACAGTGATCTCCGCCCCGTCGGCGAGGCGAACCGCGTAGCTGTTGTAGAGGCCCAGGTAGACGACCTCGGAGACGGTGCCGCGCACGGCGCTGACGTCGCCCCCCGGCTCCTCGGCGGAAATCGTGATCTTCTCGGGGCGTACGGTGACCGCGAGAGCGTCTCCGGCCTGGTGGGAGTCCCCCGTCACCAGGATCCGGCCCTCCTGCCCCGCCCGTAGTACGGCGCGGCCCGACTCGACCCGGTCGACGGTGCCGTTGAGCAGGTTGGAGGTGCCGATGAAACCGGCGACGAACGCGGTCGCCGGACGCTCGTAGATCTCGCGGGGTGAGGCGAGCTGCTCGACCAGGCCGTCGTTCATGACGGCGATGCGGTCGCTCATGGTGAGCGCCTCGCTCTGGTCGTGGGTGACGTAGACGAAGGTGATGCCGACCTCGCGCTGGATGCGCTTGAGCTCGATCTGCATGGCCTGGCGGAGCTTGAGGTCGAGGGCGCCGAGCGGCTCGTCGAGCAGGAGCGCGCGGGGCTTGTTGACCAGGGCGCGGGCTAGGGCGACCCGTTGCTGCTGGCCGCCGGACATCTCCCTCGGGCGGCGCTTCTCACGCCCGGTGAGATCCACGATCTCCAGCATCTCGCCGACGCGCCGCTTGATCTCGGCGTCCGCGACCTTCCTGCGCCGCAGGCCGAAGGCGACGTTCTCCCAGACGTTCATGTGCGGGAACAGCGCGTACGACTGGAAGACCATGTTCACGTCGCGCTTGTTGGGAGGGACGTTCGTGACGTCCTGGCCGCGCAGCCGTACCGCGCCGCGCGACGGGTCCTCGAACCCGGCGATCATGCGCATGGTGGTCGTCTTCCCACAGCCCGAGGGGCCGAGGAGCGAGAAGAACTCGCCCTCGGCGATGGTCAGCGTGACCCCTTTGACCGCCTGGACGACCTCACCGTGGGCGAGGTACTCCTTGACGACTCCGGTGAGTTCAATGGCGGGCACCTGGGGAGAGTCGGAGACAGCGACAGCGGCGACTGCCCCTGCCTCCTCTTCTGCGCCCGCCTGGATTTCGGTCATACCAGGCTTATCCCTCTGCTCGCGGCTATTCGCCGATGTAGTGCATGACGTGCTTTACGCGAAGGTAGTCGTGAAGGCCAAAAACCGACAGATCCTTACCGTATCCGGAGTGCTTGAAACCTCCGTGTGGCATCTCAGACACGAAGGGTATGTGAGTGTTGACCCACACGACACCAAAGTCGAGACGCTTCGAGACCCGCATCGCCGTGCCGTGGTCGGAGGTCCAGACCGAGCTGGACAGGCCGTACCTGACGCCGTTGGCCTTGGCGATCGCGTCGGCCTCGTCGGAGAAGGTCTGCACGGTGATGACCGGGCCGAAGACCTCGTTCTGCACCATCTCGTCGTCCTGCCTGAGGCCGTCCACGATGGTCGGGGCGAAGAAGTAGCCCCTGTCGCCGATCTGGTGGCCGCCGGTCAGCACCGTGGCGTGGTCCGGGACCCGCTCGAAGAAGCTCGCGACCCTGGCGAGCTGGGCGGCGTTGTTCAACGGGCCGTACAGGGCGTCCTCGTCGGACAGGTCGCCGGTCACGGTGCTCGCTGCCGCCTCGGTGAGCGCGGTGACGAACTCGTCGTGGACGTTCTCGTGGACCAGCACGCGGCAGGCCGCGGTGCAGTCCTGGCCCGCGTTGTACAGACCGGCGGTCGCGATGGCCTCCGCGGCGGCCTTGAGGTCCTTGACGTCGTCGAAGACCACGACGGGGGCCTTGCCTCCCAGCTCCAGGTGGACCCGCTTGAGGTCGTCGGCCGCCGACCTGGCGACGGCCATGCCCGCGCCGACGGAGCCGGTGATCGCGACCATCTGGGCGGTCGGGTGACCCACGACCAGGGCACCGGTCTCGCGGTCGCCGACGACGACGTTGAAGACGCCCTTCGGCAGGATCTCGCCGATGATCTCGGCGAGCTTGACCGTGGAGACCGGGGTGGTGTCGGAGGGCTTGAGCACCACGGTGTTGCCCGCGGCGAGCGCGGGGGCGATCTTCCAGATCGCCATCATCATCGGGTAGTTCCACGGCGTGACCTGGCCGACGACGCCGATCGGCTCGTGCCTGATGACGGAGGTGTGATCGGCGAGGAACTCGCCGGACGTCGGCCCCTCGAGCGTGCGCGCGGCGCCCGCGAAGAAGCGGAAGTGGTCGGCGGCGACCGGGGTCTCGTCCTCGGCCATGCGGGCCCGCGGCTTGCCGGTGTTGAGGCACTCGGCCTCGTTCAGCTCCTCCGCTCTGGCGTCGATCTCGTCGGCGACCTTGAGCAGGAGGTTGGCGCGCTCTCCCGGCGTGGTCTGGCTCCACGACTCGAAGGCCGCGGCGGCCGCGGCGTAGGCCGCATCGACGTCCTCGGGCCCGGAGACCGGCGCCTGGAGATAGGCCTCCCCGGTGCAGGGGTCGATGACATCGGAGAATCGGCCGCTCCTGGCGTCCACCAGCTCGCCGTTGACATAGTTGCGCAGGCGGGCGAGTTCATGGTTCTCAACCGGGGTGGTCAACGTTGACCTCCTAGTGCTCTGGAGCTGAGTTGTCGCGACTCTTACAGAGTAGAGACCGCAGGACAAGGGATTTCGTTGTTAAGATACCAAATTGCTACGAAATCGCTTGACAGAGACGTAAGAACTGACAACATGTCGCATCGGAGCCGCAACATGGCGGCGACAGCCACGCAACATGACGCCAGGGAGCGCGGATGGCGACGCCACCCAAGGTACGCCGCGAAAACGACACCAGGCCTGGTCCGGTCGTCCTCGACGAGATCTCCAAGAAGATCATCGAGCAGTTGCAGTCAGACGGGCGCAAGCCGTACGCCGCGATAGGCAAGGCCGTCGGCCTGTCCGAGGCCGCGGTGCGCCAGCGGGTCCAGCGCCTGATCGACGGCGGGGTCATGCAGATCGTCGCGGTCACCGACCCGCTGACCCTCGGTTTCTCCCGTCAGGCCCTGATCGGCATCAAGTGCGAGGGCGATCTTGAGGCGGTCGCGGAGAAGCTCTCGGCCATCGTGGAGCTCAACTACGTCGTGCTGACCGCCGGATCGCTGGACATCATGGTCGAGGCGGTCTGTGAGAGCGACCAGCATCTGCTGGAGATCCTGGGCAAGATCCGCGCCATCCCCACGGTCCGGGCGACCGAGACGTTCGTCTACCTCAGGCTCCACAAGCAGACCTACTCCTGGGGCACCCGCTGACCTTCCTGGGGCGGCGCCGTACGGCCCGCCGCCCCTGAGGGCGGCGAGGCTCACGTCCCCGGGACTCAGGGCGACGGCGAGGCGTCGGCCGGGACCGATCCCGCGTCATGGGCCCCTCGCAGGGCCAGCAGGCTGACCAGGTCGTAGGCGACGTGGGAGGCGGCGACCGAGGTGATCTCTGCGTGGTCGTAGGCGGGGGCCACCTCGACCACGTCGGCGCCGACCAGCTCGGTCCCGGCCAGGCCGCGCATGATCTCCAGCAGCTCGCGGCTGGTCAGCCCGCCCGCCTCGGGGGTGCCGGTGCCCGGGGCGTGCGCGGGGTCGAGCACGTCGATGTCGACCGAGACGTACAGCGGGCGGTCGCCGATCCGCTGCTTGAGCGCGGCCACGACCTCGTCGACCCCCTGGCGCATCACGTCCGCTGAGGTCACGACGCCGAAGCCCATGCGCCGGTCGTCCCGCAGGTCACGCCGGTCGTACAGCGGCCCGCGCGTGCCGACGTGGCTGAGCGCCTCGGTGTCGAGGAGCCCCTCCTCGACGGCCCGGCGGAACGGGGTGCCGTGGGTGTACTCGGCGCCGAAGTAGGTGTCCCAGGTGTCCAGGTGGGCGTCGAAGTGGAGCAACGCGACCGGACCGTGCCGCCGGGCGACCGCCCGCAGCAGCGGCAGCGCGATCGTGTGGTCGCCGCCGATCGTGAGCAGCCGGGCCCCCGTGTCCAGCAGTTCCCCCGCCGCGTGCTCGACGGTCTCGATCGCCTGCCCGATGTCGAACGGGTTGCACGCGATATCCCCTGCGTCGGCCACCTGGACCAGCTCGAACGGGGAGACGTCCAGCGCCGGATGGTACGGCCGCAGCAACCGGCTGGCCTCGCGCACCGCCGAGGGGCCGAACCGGGCGCCGGGCCGGTAGGAGACCCCGCTGTCGAACGGCACCCCGAGGACCGCGACATCGGCCCGCCCGACCTCGTCCAGCCTGGGCAGCCGCGCGAAGGTGGCCGGTCCCGCGAAACGCGGGACGAGAGAGGAGTCGACGGGCCCTAGGGGCCTTCGGAGCTCGGTCATGCGGACGGTCCCTTCGAGAATTGCCAGGTCAACGAGGAAGTTCATGACAGTTTGCGAGCTTTCCGCCACTCTAAGCAATTGGGTGAGTCACGAAGAGATACGGTGAGCCTTGTGGCTGACCACAAGCTCACCGTTGAGGAGCTGATCCGGTTCCCCGCCCTCCAGTTGCGCCTCCTGGCGGGTGAGGGCGGGCTCGGCCGGTCGGTTTCCTGGGCGCACGTCAGCGAGCTTGACGATCCGACCCCCTGGCTGCTCGGCGCCGAGGTCATCATGACGACCGGCATCGCGATCCCCCGCTCCGCCGCACGGCAGCGCGCCTACCTGGAGCGGCTCGACGACGCGGGGGTCTCCGCACTCGCCCTGTCGGCCCAGCTCCACGTGCCGCCGCTGCACGAATCGTTCTTCGCCGCCGCCGAGAAACGCGGCATGCCCGTGCTCGAGGTGCCGCTGGCGGTGCCGTTCATCGCGATCGCCCAGGAGGTCGCGGCGGCCGTGCAGGAGGACGCCCGCCAGCGGCTCGGCGCGCAGCTTCAGGTCTTCGGCGCGCTGCGCTGGCTGGCCTCGGAGGATCTGGACACCCCCACGTTGTTCCACCGGCTCGAACGGCTGTCGGGCTACCAGGTGTACCTGTGCACGCCGCAGGGACGCCCGCTGCTGCCGGGGGTGCCCGTGCCCGATCCCGGGACGCTGCCCACCTCCGCGGACGCGCCTCCCACGATCCCCGGCGGCTTCGTGCTGCCGGTGCCCGCCCCTGGCGGTCCCGCGGGCTTCCTGGTCGCCCTTGAACGGGAGGGCGCCCGCCCAGCCGGTCTGGCCGTCGCCCAGCACATCGCAACCGTGGCCGCGTTCCAGGTCGCGATGGTCCGTCACGAGCGCGAGACGCTCCGCCGTGAGGGCGCCGAGATCCTGGCCGAGCTGCTGCAGGACGTGCTGGATCCGGCCACGGCCAGACGGCGGCTGATCCGGCTCGGGCTGCAGGCCGAGGATCTCGTGCTGCTGACGGTCCGGCGGGTCCCGGACGAGGCGCTGCTGCGCGTCCTGGACGACCACCCCTGCCTCGTACTGCGCCGCGGCGAGGACCGCCACGTGCTCGGCTCCCGGGAACTGGGCACGGTGATCGCCAGAGCGGCGGATGACGACTCAGGGGGCGCCGGAACGGCGGGGCCCGGTCTGACAGGGGTCGTGGCGGGGATGAGCAGACCGTTTCCCGCGGGGGCCTCGCTACGGGTGGCCCAGCGGGAGGCCGCCTGGGCCGCCACCCGGGCGGCGGAGTCCGGGCAGCCGCTGGTCCGCTACGGCGAGGACGCCATGGGAAGGTGGCTGCCCGAGGACCCGTCGGTGCTGTCCGCCCTGGTGGAGCACGTGCTGGGCGAGGTGATCCGCTACGACGCCGAGCACGACTCCCGCCTGCTGGCCTCGGTCCGCACCTGGATGGAACGCGACCGACGCACCGAGGACGCCGCGGCCGCGCTGCACATCCACCCCAACACGCTGGCCTACCGGATCCGCAGGTTCTCCGCCCTGACCGGCCGGGACCTGACCTCAACCGGCGCGTTCGCCGAGGTCTGGTTGGCAGTCCGGGCCGCCGGGCAGCTCGGCCTCACCGAGTGAGCACCGCGGGTGCGGCCGTCCCGGTGAACACGTCCGGGTGATCGCCGCGAATCGCGGGTTTCTCTTAACCTTATTTCCTGATCGCTACCGTTTCCACCGGCGACAAAGGGATGAAAATGGGTGATCACGATAGTGTTACCAGCCATGCGGCTCTCCAAGGTGTCCTTTCGGTACTCCCGCCGCGGTCCATGGGTGCTGCGAGACATCGACCTCGCGCTGCGGCCCGGATCCGTCATCGAGGTCACCGGCAAGAACGGCGCGGGCAAGTCCACGCTCCTGCGCCTGCTGGCGGGCATCGTCCCCCCGTCGCGGGGTTCGATCTCCGAGCGCCCCCGAGTCGTCGGCTACGCCCCCGACGTCTTCCCCGTCGGCCAGGCGTTCACCGTCACCGCCTACCTGACCCACATGGCCAGGGTCCGGGGTGTCTCCCCCGGCGCCATGGGGCCGCTGGCGGAGCGCCTTGAGGCGACCCACCTGCTGGAACAGCCGCTTGGCGACCTGTCGAAGGGCAGCGCCCAGAAGATCGGGCTGATCCAGTCACTGCTCGCCCCGCCGGGCCTGCTGATCCTGGACGAGCCCTTCGCCGGGCTGGACGCGCACACCCGCGGCGAACTGCCCGTCATCATCGGCGAGATCGCCGCCAACGGCGGCACGGTCGTGGTGAGCGACCACCAGAACCAGCTGGAGAACTTCCCCGGCGCCGACCACTGGCTGGTCGCGGGCGGCACCGTGACCACCGAGGCGGGGGAACGCCCGAAGCAGGTCGTCATCGAGGTGCTCGTCGACACGGCGGACGCCGACGAGGTCGAGCAGAAACTCCGCGCGGACGGCTACACGACCAGGCGGACCGCATGACCGCGGAGCATCCGCGGCGCCGGGCGGCGGAGGACAGGGCCATGGAGCACCCACGGCGCCGGGCGGCGGAGCACAAGGCCGTCGTGCTCCTGCCGCGCGACCGGAGGCGCGGCACGACGGCGAGACACCCGTCACCGCACGCGCGACACATGAACTGGAGAGGTGATTGACATCCTCCCCCTCGTGAACGAGGGGGAGTCCCACGGTCGCCCGTGAGGGTTCCTGGTTCACCACCGGTCGCCCGCCCGAGAGGACTCTCGCTGAGGACTTACACCAGCTCCGCAGGCGTTTCACCTGTCCGCCAGCCCGGCGGCCAGGATGTTCTTCGCGGCGTTCACGTCCCGGTCATGGGCCGCACCGCAGGCGCACACCCACTCCCGGACGTTCAACGGCATCTTCTCTTGCAGCGCCCCGCAGGCCGAGCACAGCCTGGAGGAGGGAAACCAGCGGTCCACCACCAGCAGCTCACGCCCGTACCAGGCCGTCTTGTACTCCAGCATGCGGCGCAACTCCCGCCAGGACGCATCCGAGATGGCGCGGGCCAGCCTGTGGTTCTTGACCATGTTGCGGACGGCCAGGTTCTCCACGGCGATCACTTGGTTCTCGTGAACGAGCCGTGTGGTGAGCTGGTGCAGGTGGTCTCGGCGGCGGTCGGCGATCCGGGCGTGCACCTTCGCGACCTTGAGGCGGGCCTTGGCCCGGTTGGCCGACCCCTTGACCTTGCGGGCCAGCGCCCGCTGGGCCCTGGCCAGTTTGCGCCGGTCGGCCCGCTCGTGCCCGGGGTTGACGGCCTTCTCACCGGTGGACAGCGTCACCAAAGCGGTGATCCCGGCGTCCACCCCCACCGACGACCCGATGGGCGGCAGCGGGGGGATCTTCTCCTCGACCAGGAGGGAGACGAACCAGCGGCCCGCCGCGTCCCGGGAGACGGTGACCGTGGACGGCTCCGCACCCTGCGGCAGCGGACGCGACCACACGATGTCCAGCGGCTCGTCCATCTTCGCCAGCGTCAACCGGCCCTCCCGCCACCGGAACGCCGAGCGGGTGTACTCGGCCGACGCCCGCGCCTTTTTCCTGCTCTTGAACACCGGATACTTGGCGCGTTTGGCGAAGAAGTTCGCGAACGCCGCCTGCAGGTGCCGCAGCGCCTGCTGCAGCGGGACCGACGACACCTCCGACAGGAAGCCGTGGTCGCCGCCGCGCTTCCAGGCCGTCAGCGCGGCCGACGACTCCAGGTAGGAGACGCGACGGCCTTCCAATCGGTAGGCACGGGTGCGTTCCTCCAGGGCCTTGTTGTAGACCAGGCGCACACACCCGAACGTCCGTGCGAGCTCGAAGGCCTGCCCAGAGGTCGGGTGGAAGCGGTACTTGTAGGCCCGCTTCACAGTCTGCGCCACACCCCACATGCTATCGAACGATCAGCAAAATGTCGTACAGGTGTTCGATTTTTTTGGTTCTGTGGCGATGTGCCGTGTTTCCTCCCCCGCTTGAAGGCGGGGGTCTCTACACTCAAGGAAATCTGATGATCCCCCTCGTCCGCTTCAAGCTGGCCTCGTACACACGGTCGCACCGCCTGCTCCAGCCGGTGATCGCCCTGTTCGCGATGCTGGCCATCTTCTACTCGTCGCCGGGCCCGGCCCTGGAGTCCTACAGCGACTCGGCCGCGCTGCTCATCGTCGTCTTCGCCTGGGCCGCCAGGGGCCTGCTCGACACCGAACCGCCGACGCAGCGCCTGATCTCGATGACGGCGGCGGGCCGTCCCAGCCGGGAGGTCGGAGCGGGGCTGCTCGCCGCGCTCGTCGTCAACCTCGGCATCGCGGCGGTCGCGATCGTGGCGCCCCTGATCATCCGTTTCAGCGTCCTGCCCTCCCCGGGCGATCTGGCGCGCGGCGCCGGGCTGCACCTGCTCGGGCTGGCTGTCGGCACCGCGCTGGGCGCGCTCGCCAGCACCCCGCTCCTGCCCTCTCCCGCCACCTCACTGATCGTCCTGTTCGGCGGTTACATGGCCATGCTGCTGCTCAGCCTCACCCCGATCGGGGGTTTCCTGGTGCCGGTGATGCCGTGGATGCGTGCGGCCAACTCGGGCACCCTCGACGAGGCCCTGCCACAGATCGCCGTGGCGACGCTCTTCTGGGTCGCGGTGGGCACGACCGCCTATCTGCGGCTGCGCCGCAACCGCCCCTGACGGACGCCCGCGCCGGGAGAGCGACCCGGCGCGTCCTCGGTGGGCGTGACGGCGGGTGCCCCTGCGGGCCCGTGAAACGCCCGTCGCGGGACCGGACCCTGGGCGGCGGGGGGCAGCTGGGGGGCGCAGCCGTACGGCGGGAGCCCCGCGGGCGGGACTACTCGGCGGCGGCGAGCTGACCGCAGGCACCGTCGATCTCACGGCCCCGGGTGTCGCGGACGGTCACCGGGACGCCGTGGAACTCCAGGCGGCGGACGAAGGCCCGCTCGTCCTCGGGGCGGGAGGCGGTCCACTTGGAACCGGGAGTGGGGTTGAGGGGGATCAGGTTGACGTGCACCAGCTTGTTCCTGATGAGCTTGCCGAGCAGGTCGGCCCGCCACTCCTGGTCGTTGATGTCCTTGATCAGGGCGTACTCGATGGAGACCCGGCGCTTGGTCCTGGCCGCGTAGTTCCAGGCCGCGTCGAGGACCTCGGCGACCTTCCACCGGGTGTTGATCGGCACCAGGGTGTCGCGGAGCTCGTCGTCGGGCGCGTGCAGCGACAGCGCCAGCGTCACCGGCAGGCCCTCGTCGGCGAGCTTGCCGATCGCCGGGACCAGGCCGACGGTCGAGACCGTGACGCCACGGGCCGAGATGCCCAGCCCCTCGGGAGCGGGCTCGACCAGCCGGCGCACGGCGCCGATCACGGCCTTGTAGTTGGCCAGTGGCTCGCCCATGCCCATGAAGACGACGTTGCTGACCCGTCCGGGACCACCGGGGACCTGGTTCGCGGCCAGGGCCCGCGCCCCCGCGACGACCTGCTCGACGATCTCGGCGGTGGTCATGTTACGGGTCAGGCCCGCCTGACCCGTGGCGCAGAACGGGCAGTTCATGCCGCAGCCCGCCTGCGAGGAGACGCACATGGTCGTCCGGTCGGTGTAGCGCATCAGGACGGACTCGACCAGCGCGCCGTCGAACAACCGCCACAGCGTCTTACGGGTTGTGCCCGCGTCGGTCGTCATCTCCCTGACCGGGGTCAGCAGCGTGGGGAACAGCGCGGTGGCGAACTTCTCCCTGGCCGCGGCCGGCAGATCCGTCATGAGCGCGGGATCGCCGTTGAGCTTTTCGAAGTAGTGCCGGGAGAGCTGGTCGGCACGGAACGGCTTCTCGCCCAGCTCGGCGACCGCTGCCCTGCGCTCGGCCATGGTCAGGTCGGCCAGGTGGCGCGCTGGCTTCGCCCTGCGGGGCGCCACGAAGGTGAGCTGGCCGGGTGCGGGGGTCCCGCTCTGGCTGGCAGTCGACACGTGCAAAGCCTTCTCTCGACGGTTACGCGAATACTTCGAAGCGGTGCTCGCCCCTGATCTAGAGTCCGGAGGTATGGCGACAATCCGCTCCACGGGCGAGCGGGGAGACGGCGTCGAGATCGTGTTCACCGACGTCAATCCCTACGGGAGCCGCACCCTGGTGGTCGAACGCGACGAGACCTCCTCGGTAGCTTACCTGTGCGGGCCTCAGGGCACGGTGCACGGAGCGGTCTGGCTGGCCAACCACGGCCCCGCTCCGGAGGCGATCGACCTGGCCCGCCTCGATTCCGAGCTGCCCCCTGTGGCCCCCAGGGCCAACACCCGGCATCCCAATGGCAGACCGCCGCTGGGCGGACTACGGGCGTTGTGGTTCGAGGAGGGCGACGGCGTCGCCCTGTACGAGAACGACGAGCTGCTCGCGGTCATTCCTGGCTGGGCCGACATGAGCCGCGGCATGCCGGGCTACTCCCTCGACGCCGTGGGCGAGTCCCCGTTCGCCTGGTCGCTCGAGGAGGCCTTGGAGGGCCTGACCCCCAGGCTGGCCAAGGCGCGCGCCTACTGGGACTGGCGCGGCGGTGACGGCTCGTGGGCGACGTTCCAGCAGTTCGTGATGGGACATCTGGACAGGACCGCCGGTACGGCGGGCAGGTTCTGGGACGCGGGCGGGGATCGAATGCCCACGGTCGGCATCACGGAAAGGCCGCCAGAGGGGGGACGTGAGTACACGATCCTGTCCACGGTCGGGATGAGCTGCCAGCCGATGCCGACCGTCGAGCAGTACATCGAACGGCCCGAGGCCCACGCCAGGGTCGAGCTCGCCGTCGCCACCCCGGGCGACGCGCGCGACGCGGCCAGGCTCTTCCTGTGGCTGGCCCAGTATCCCTGGCACTCGGTCACCTGGCTTGGACACGGGCACACCGCGAAGTGGTATCACCGGCCCGAGACGTTCCCGCTCGGCTCCGCCTACAGCGGCGTCATCATGTTGACCGGCCTGCCTGGTCTGCCCGACCTGTCGGGCTTCGTCTTCGGCGGGGAGAGCGTGGAGTGGCTGTGGCTGGTCCCGATCACCGCGGAGGAACTGCGCCTGGTCGCCGAGGCGGGCTACCGAGCGCTGCTCCCCCGCCTTTCCGCCGCCAGGATCACCGGAACGGTCACCGGGGCGGGATGAGGCGGCCTCGCCCAGGATCTGCCCGGTACGAGATCCAGGCGGTCACGGGAGTCAAACGAGCAGGGTGAGCAGGGCCCAGATCGGGATCAGCGCGGCGAGGAGGGAGTCGAGGCGGTCCATGAGGCCGCCGTGGCCGGGCAGCACGCTGCCCATGTCCTTGACCCCGAGATCCCGCTTGATCACCGACTCGACGAGGTCGCCGAGCGTGCCGAAGACCACCGCGACCGCGCCGATCAGCACGCCCTTCCAGACGGCGTCCTCCAGCAGCCACACCATCAGCCAGCCGCCGACGGCCATGCACGCCAGTGCGGAGCCTGCGAAGCCCTCCCAGGTCTTCTTCGGGCTGATCAGCGGTGACATCTTGTGCTTGCCGAAGGAGATCCCCGCGAAATATCCGCCGATGTCGCTCGCGGCCGTGGTGGCGATGAAGACGACGACCCGGTCCGCGCCCTGGTCGGGACTGGCGAGCAGGAGTGCCACGAAACCGGCGAGCAGCGAGGGATAGACGGTGACGAGGATGGTCGCGGAGATGTCGCGGACGTAGCCCTCGGTCCCCTGGAACATCCGCCAGACCATCAGCACGAGCACGGTCATCGCGAAGATCCCGACCAGCCAGGCCGGCCCGTTCCGGCCGCCCCAGTAGGCACCGCAGATCATGGCGGTCATCCCGACCAGAAGCGGGATCGTCGGAACGGTGATGTCCCTGTCCGCGAACGACTTGACGAGCTCTGTCACGCCGATGCCGACCGCCGCGATCAGCACGGCCAGGAAGAGCCATTCGACAAGGTAGAGGGAGGCGATGATGACGACTCCCAGACCGGCGCCCACCGCGATCGCGACGGGAAGGTTCCGTCCGGTACGGCTACCGCCCGCCGCAGGTTCCACGCAGTCCCACTCTCATACGCGAAATCCTTGCCCCGCGCGGGAGGGCCCGGGCGGGACAAGGATCACGGCTCAGACTTCGAGCAGCTCGGCTTCCTTGTGCTTGAGCAACTCATCGATCTTGGCAACGTGTCTCTGGGTGAGGTCGTCGAGCTCCTTCTCCGCGCGACGCACCTCGTCCTCGCCCGCCTCGCCGTCCTTGACCATCTTGTCGAGGGCCTCCTTGGCGTGACGGCGGATGTTGCGGATGGAGACCTTGGACTGCTCGGCCTTGCCCCGGGCGACCTTGATGTACTCCTTGCGGCGTTCCTCCGACAGCTCGGGGAAGGCCACGCGGATCACCTGACCGTCGTTACCCGGGTTGACACCGAGGTCGGAGTTGCGGATCGCCTTCTCGATCGCGGCCATCGAGCTCTTGTCGAAGGGCTGGATGACGACCATGCGAGCCTCGGGGACGTGGAACGAGGCCAGCTGCTGAATGGGCGTGAGAGCCCCGTAGTACTCAGCGCTGATCTTGTTGAACATCGACGGGGTGACGCGGCCCGTGCGGATGCCGGCGAAGTCGTCCTTCGCCACGGACACGGCCTTCTCCATCTTTTCTTCGGCTTCGAAGAGAGTTTCGTCAATCACAGCGGCTCCCTGCCTTCTCGGTCACTCACCATTCCACACCCGCCTCGCGGAACGCCGTCCCGCCGGAGGACCCCTCCGGACAGTCCGTGCCGCCTCCCGCTCCGCTCACCGCGGTCAGGCTCGCTCCCCGACTTCTGGGTAAGTCCTTATTTCCCTGCCGGACTCACCAGCGTGCCGATCTTCTCACCGCGCACCGCCCGCAGGATGTTGCCCTCGCCCATGAGGTCGAAGACCACGATGGGCAGGCCGTTGTCCATGCACAGGCTGATGGCGGTGGCGTCCATGACACCGAGACCGCGGGTCAGCACCTCACCATATTCGAGATGGTCGAACCGGACGGCGTCGGGGTTCTTCCGAGGGTCGGCGTCGTAGACGCCGTCCACCTGGGTGCCCTTGAGCAGCGCCTCGGCACCGACCTCAAGCGCGCGCTGGGCGGCGCAGGTGTCGGTGGAGAAGAACGGCGAGCCGAGCCCGGCCCCGAAGATGACCACGCGCCCCTTCTCCAGGTGGCGGATGGCGCGGCGGGGCAGGAACGGCTCGGCGACCTGCTGCATGGTGATCGCCGTCTGGACGCGGGTGTCGATGCCGCGCTTCTCCAGGAAGTCCTGGAGGGCGAGGCAGTTGATGACCGTGCCGAGCATGCCCATGTAGTCGGCTCTGGCGCGGTCCATGCCGCGTTCGGACATGGCCGCGCCACGGAACATGTTGCCACCGCCGACCACGACCGCGACCTGGACACCCTCGCGGACCGCCTCGGCGATCGAGTCGGCCAGCTGGCCGACGACGCTGGGGGCGATGCCCAGCGATTCACCGCCGGCGAAGGCCTCGCCGGACAGCTTCAACATGACGCGCTTCCAGCGAAGCGGGCCCGCGTACGACGAAACCGCCGACGTAGCGAGTCCTGAGTTCTCCTGCACGGCGGCGGCCTCCTCGTTTTAGCGCACTGATGAGAGAAGCTGGGTCAAGCCTAAGCCTGGCCTACCTTGAAGCGGACGAAGGCCTGGATCTGAACGCCGTTCTCGCCGGCGAACTTGGCGATGGACTTCTTGTTGTCCTTGACGAACGCCTGCTCGAGCAGGGTGAAGTCCTTGTACCAGCCGTTGATGCGACCGTCGACGATCTTGCCGATGGCAGCCTCGGGCTTGCCCTCCTCGCGGGTCATCTCCTCGAAGAGCGCGCGCTCCTTCTCGATGATGTCCGCGGGGACCGCGGCGGCGTCGAGGTACTTCGGTGCCATCGCGGCGGCGTGCTGCGCGACGTCCTTGGCGACCTCGGCGTTCGCGCTGTCGAGCTGCACCAGCACGCCGACGGCCGGCGGAAGCTGCGGGTCGGTCTTGTGCATGTAGGCGCCGATGAAGCCGCCCTCAAGCACCGCGAACCGGCGGATCTCGATCTTCTCGCCGAGCGCGGCGTTGGCCTCGTCCAGGTGCTCCTTGACGGTCTTGCCGTCGAGCTCGGACTCGAGCAGGGAGGGCACGTCGGCCGGCTTGACGGCCAGGATGTGCGCGACGACCTGGCCCGCGAGCTCCTGGAAACGCTCGCCCTTGGCGACGAAGTCGGTCTCGCAGTTGAGCTCGAGCAGCGCGGCGGCGGAGTCGCCGTCCTGCTTGAGAGCGACCAGGCCGTTGGAGGCGGTACGGGCCTCACGCTTGCCGACGTCCTTGGCGCCCTTGAGACGCAGGAGCTCGACGGCGCGCTCGAAGTCGCCCTCGGACTCCTCGAGCGCCTTCTTACAGTCCATCATGCCGGCGGCGGTCAGCTCACGAAGCCGCTTGACGTCGGCCATGTTCACGGCTGACGATGTCCGCCAGCTCGCGGGCGTCGGGGACGTCCGCCTTGTTGAGCACCGCGAGACGCGGCCGGTCCTCAAGCTTGCCATACGCCCTGAG